>JANONQ010000465.1:0-2711 GCA_031420935.1 Novosphingobium sp.
GAAAGCGCTTTCGCGCGTTCCGATCACCAGCAGCCAGGTGACCAACAGGGCGATGAGGAACGCCGGGACATTGAAGATGCCGCCGTCGATCGGTCCCAGCGTATAGGCGGTGCCCAGATCTATACCGAGGAATTCCCGCAAGAGCCCCACGAAATAGCCCGACCATCCGACCGCTACCGCGCCCGCTGCAACCGCATACTCCAGCACCAGCGCCCAGCCGACCATCCAGGCCAGCATTTCACCCATCACCGCATAGCTGTAGGTATAAGCCGATCCCGAAACCGGGATCATCGAGGACATCTCGGAATAGCACAAAGCCGCCACCGCGCAGACCGCACCAGCAATAACGAAGCTGAGCAACATGCCCGGCCCAGCCTTCTGCGTGGCCTCTGCCGTCAGCACGAAAATGCCGGTGCCGATAATCGCCCCGACCCCGAGCATCGTCAGCTGGAAAGCGCCGAGCGTGCGGGGCAGCGATTTCTTTTGCGCTGTCGCCAGAATAGCATCGAGCGATTTTACCCGGCCGAACATGCGGTTCTCCCCAATCCTCGCGCTGCAGTAGCGCGGGAAGCTAGCCATATGCGTTTGATTGGCAAGGGCCAACGCCTCCCCTTCCCCAGCTTTGCTGCAACGGCTAAAGGATACCCATGTCCACCACCTTCCAGCTCGACACATCGACCAGCCGCGCCAACCCGACCCCGGCGCCGATGCGCCGCCTGACCATCCCGGCGCTCCGCGCTCGCAAGCGCGGCGGCGTAACCGCCGAGCCGATCGTCATGCTCACCGCCTATACCGCGCGGCAGGCGCAGCTGCTCGATGCCCATTGCGATCTGCTGCTGGTCGGTGACAGTCTCGGCCAGGTGATCTACGGCCTGCCCTCATCGGTGCCGGTGACGCTGGAGATGATGGCGGCGCACGGCGCGGCGGTGGTGCGCGGCAGCTATCATGCGGCGGTGCTGGTCGACATGCCGTTCGGTTCCTACGAGGGCTCGCCGCAACAGGCCTTCGCCAGCGCCGCCCGGCTGCTCAAGGAGACTGGCTGCGCGGGGGTGAAGCTGGAAGGCGGCGAGGCGATGGCGGAGACCGTCGCTTTCCTGTCGCAGCGCGGCATTCCGGTGATGGGCCACGTCGGCCTCACCCCGCAGGCGGTCAACCAGCTCGGCGGTTACAACGCGCGCGGGCGCGGCGCGGCGGAAGCCGCCAAGATTCTCGCCGACGCTAAAGCTCTGGATGCGGCCGGCGCCTTCGCGATCGTCATTGAGGGGGTGGTCGAGCCGGTCGCGGTGGAAGTGACGAAAGCCGTTGCCTGCCCGACCATCGGCATCGGCGCGTCGGCGCAGTGCGACGGCCAGGTGCTGGTGACCGAGGACATGCTCGGCATGTTTGAGCGCGTGCCGAAGTTCGTGAAACGCTACGAGGAGATAGCCGATACGATTTCCGGCGCAGCGGCGCGCTATGCCGAGGAGGTGCGGTCGCGGGTGTTTCCGGGGTTGGAGCAGACCTATCAGCCGAAATAGGATTTTCAGGCGGCGTCCGCTAGACCCGACGGCTCACATCTTAGCCTTACTCCCAGCGCCGACATGACTTTGAGCAGCGTCTCCAATGTCGGATTGCCGCTTTCGCTGAGCGCCGTGTAGAGTGCCTGCCGGTTGACCCCGGTCTTGGCGGCGATCTTGCTCATGCCTTCGGAGCGCGCAACGATGCCCAAAGCGCTGGCGATGTAGCCCGCGTGGCTGCTTTCGAATGCATCGTTGAGCAGATCGATCACATCGCCTGGCTCGGTAATGTATTTTGCCGCATCAAACGGCTTGGTCTGACCTACAGTCATTGCTTCATTCCATTGCCCTGTCTTCCCGAGAGCCAGGCAGTCTCTCACATCCAGAAAATCACATTCGCTCCGCCAAACTCTTGGCCAACTTAATCGCTCGATCCTGATCGCGCTTCTCGCTGCCGCAAAGCAGAACTATGACAATTCGGTCGCGGATCGTGTAATAGAGCCGATATCCCGGCCCATAATCGAGCCGTATCTCGCTAACGCCGTCATTCACTGTCTTCCAATCGCCGAGCAGCCCGGCCTCGATCCGTGCCAATCGAATAGCGATCCGCTTTTGCGCCACACTGTCGCGAAGACCATCGAGCCAAGTCTCGAACTCGTTGGTCATTTCCACGCGGTACATTTGTCGCCTATATACGACAGGTGCGCATCTATGTCAATCCGCCCGCAACCGCCCCGCAATCGGCGCCGCCACCAGCATCTGCGCCAGATGGTACACCAGCAGCGGCAGCAGCACGATCCCAGCCAGCGCCGGCGGGAAAAGCACGGTAGCCAGCGGCGCGCCCATCGCGACGCTCTTCTGCGCGCCGGCGAACAGTAGAGAAATCCGGTCGCCGCGCGGCAGTTTCAGAGCTTTGCCCAACAGCCACGATCCGCCATAACCGAACAACAGCAGGAGTGTGCAGCCCAGCAGCAAACCTGCCCAGGCGGCGAAATCGACGCGGCTCCAGATGCCCTGTTCGACTGCCCCGGAAAAAGCGACATAGACGGCAATGCCGATGGTCGTGCGGTCCATCACGGTGATCAGCTGGCGGTGGCCCGCAACCCTGGTTCTGGTCAGCCCCTGCACCGCCTGGCCCATGACAAACGGCAGCAGCAGCTTCGTCACTACCTTGACCAGCGTCGCGCCGTGAAATTCCGCGCCCGCGCCGCCCGC
>JANONQ010000466.1:0-2574 GCA_031420935.1 Novosphingobium sp.
CTCACCATGCCGGTGACCGCGCACGCCATAGACGACATCGGCCTCCTCAGCCTGCAAACGCGCGATCATCGCCTCGAGCAGTTCGGGCGGATCCTGCAGATCTGCGTCGATGATGAGAATGAGTTCGCCGTGGCACAGGTCGAGCCCAGCGGACAGTGCCAGCTGGTGCCCGTGGTTGCGCGACAGGCGCAAAGCCAGCACCCGCGGATCGCTCTCCCCAAGCCGCCGCATGATGTCCCAGCTGCGGTCGCCCGAACCGTCATCGACCAGGACGATCTCATAGTCGCTGCCCACCGCAGCTTGGGCCGCCTTGCCGACGCGGTCGTACAGCACATCGAGGCAGGATTCCTCGTTGCAGCACGGCACCACGATGGACAGCCGGGGGCGCGGCACAGGCAAGTGACCGAGCTGCGCCGGCAGGCTTCTCACGCCTGGAATTGGCCTGTCGAACATGTGCCCCTCCTGTTAATTTCCCCCACAACCGAGCTAATCGGCATTGCTTAATTGCGCATTATCACCCGGGCCTGCTAACAAAAAATTTACCTTAAGTCTTCAGGTGTAGAGTATCGGCCGGGGGCTTGCGGCCCGCGCTGACCGGGCGGATTGTCGGATCGTGCCGACCGCACGAAACACGTGACGGAAAGGTTGCCCATGCCGCATGCATACAGCGCGCAATTCTATGATTATATCAGCTCGGGATCGCGAGCCTCCGCGAAGGAGTTTATTCCCTTGCTGCGGGCGGCCTTGGAAATCGACAACGTGGTGGACATCGGGGCTGGGCAAGGAGCATGGGCCGCAGAATGGCTGGCTGCCGGCGTGAACACAGTGGCGGCCGTGGATGGGCATTATGTCAGCGAGGATACCCTGCTCATTCCAAAGCAGTGTTTTATCGCACACGACCTTTCGCAGCCACTCGATCTGGAACGGCGCTTCGATCTTGTGCAGTCGCTCGAGGTTGCCGAGCATATTGCCGCTGATCGTGCGGAATGCTTCATCGACTCGCTTGCCGCGCATGGTGACATCGTGCTGTTCTCGGCGGCGGTGCCTCATCAGGGCGGCGAGCATCATGTCAATGAACAGCCAATTGAATATTGGCGGCGCAAATTTGCCGCGCGCGGCTATGCCGCGTTCGACTGGTTGCGCCCACAGCTACGCGACAACGATCGCGTGGAGCCGTGGTACAAGTTCAATGCAGTGCTTTATGCGAACCCGGCTGGACAGAGCCGCCTCTCATTGGACGTGCTGGCGGCACGCGCCTTGGATGACGCCCCGCTTGCCAATTGCGGCTCATTCGCCTGGCGGATGCGGCAAGGTCTGGTCAGGCTGATGCCGCGCGGATTGGTCGATTTTGTCGCGATGACCAATGCTACCCGCAAGGCCCGTGCTTTCCGACACCGCGCAGCATGAACAGCCGGACCAATCCAAACGCAACAGACGAGGCAGGCATGACCATAGCTGTCCTGATGGCACTCATTCTGGGCTCGGTTTGCGCCGCAGCGGGCACTTTCCTGCTCAAACTCGGAGCGAGCGGCAACACTGGCCTCGTCGAATTTCTCAACTTGCGTATCCTTTCTGGCTTGGTGCTGTACGGTCTCGGCAGTGCTTCCTGGATCTATTGCATGGCGAGAGCCCCGCTCAACGTCGTCTATCCGTTCACTGCGCTGACATTCGTGCTAGTTGCGATTTTGGCCTATGTGTTTCTTGGCGAACGCTTAACGACGGCCAGCCTGTGCGGCTCAGCCCTGATCCTCTTGGGGATCGGCTGCTTCGCCGTGGGCGCTATGTCGTGATGGCTGCGGTCAAAAGCCTGCTGGCACGCCCCGCAATATTCGATTTCTACCAGGCACTAATAGGTGCGAATTACGCCAAGCGTATTTTTGTCGAAGAATGGGTGCGACCCGCCAGTGGCGATCGCGTGCTTGACATCGGCTGCGGCACGGGCGCGGTAGTGCCGTTTCTACCCGATGGGCTGGACATTACCGCGATCGACATCAGCGACGACTACATCGCCGCCGCGCGCGCGCGTTACAGTTCGCGCGCTTCGTTCCGCGTAGGCGATGCAGCCGACTCCGCGGTTGACCTCGGCGGGGGCTTCGACGTGGCTTATGCGTTCGGCGTGTTCCATCATCTGCCGGACAGCGTCGCGCTCCTCTTGCTTGAGGGGGCATTGCGGCGCCTTCGGCCGGGCGGCCGTTTTATCTCGATCGATCCGACCTTGATCGCCGGCCAAAGCTGGCTTTCCCGATTCATCGTTACCAACGATCGCGGGCAATACATCCGCTCACCCGAAGAGTTCAGCGATTTGTTCGGATTATATACTCCGGAGATAGAGGTCCGCACGAATCTGCTGCGGATACCTTTTGCACAGGCGCTCATGAGCTTTGCAAAGCCCTGATTTTAGAAGCACGCGGCCAAAGCGTGGCCGCTGCCTCCCCCAGCCCAGCTTCGCCAGCACCTCGGCGGTATCCTCGCGCACGGCCGGGCGAGGGCCGGCGCTCCTTTTAGAACAGCGCCATTATCGTGGCGTAGAGCGCCGCCTTGCCTGCTTCCCCGGCGAGATCGAGCACCCGCTGC
>JANONQ010000467.1:0-1740 GCA_031420935.1 Novosphingobium sp.
GCCACCACCAGCACCTTGTGCGGATCAATGCCATCCGCGTGCCACATGCGGTGGACCTCGTGATAATACTGCGCCGGGCGCAGCTTCATTCGCGCACGCACCGCATCGGTCGGCATCGCCAGCAGTTCGAGGATCGATTGCTCGCAGATCCGCGGGCTGGCCTTGCCGATCTGGCGGGCTTCATAGGCGGCGCGCAGCACCGGCACGCCCAACCTTGAATTCGCCTTGGTCACCAGCGCCCCGGCATAGCCAAGGAACAGATGGCCGGGGCTCGGCCGCTGACCGTAGACATAAGCCAGCAGGCACTGCTCGCCCAGCGTATCGCGGCCGATGCCGGTGAGGATGTGCAGCAAATCGTGGGTGTCGCGCAGGCGGTCGATATACCATTCGACCTTGTCGTCGAGCCGCACCCGCTCGCCGCGAAAGTCTTCGTATTCGGCGACCAGCCCGGCGGCCGAGAGGCCCTCTCGCTCCATGTAATCACTGTATTCATGCGCCAGCGTACCCTTGGGCATGCGCCGCAGGGTCTCGTGGTCGTCCAGGATGTCCGGCAGGGCAGGCTCGCTCGCATAGATCGCCTGGCCGCGTTCGGTGGCGAGGAAGCGGGCGGCGGCATCGGCGACCGTTCGCCAGGGCAGGCAATCGAAGATGTGAAAAACCTCGCTGGTCTTTTCCTTGTTTTTGCGAAAGGTCCAGAAGTGCCTCCACGCGCCCGGCAGATCGAAGCGGAACGGCTGGCGGTCAGGGTGGACCAGCGGCAAGCGGAAATGGCGCTCCTGTTCGATCAGCCTTTGCTCTTCGGGCGAACCGGGACCCAGCGGCAGCGCCGGGCGCAGCTCACCGAGCGGGCGAACCGGAGCCAGCGCCGGGTCGGTTACTTGCGAAGGTGCAGCCGAAGTCATGGCTGCCTTATGCGGTTAGGTTAATTTGGCGTCAACATAGGGATTTTCCGCAGCAGCTGGCTATTCCGCCACCCAATTGGCGCGCGGAATTCCGAGCAGTTCGAGCACGCTGGTCAGATCGCCCCGATCGACCCAGCCGTCCGCCGCCGCGCGCGCTGTTGGCTTGGCGCGATAGGCCAGTCCGTAGGTTGCGGCTTGCAGCATCGGGATATCGTTGGCGCCATCTCCGGTGGCCAACGTGATGGTGTGTTCGCCCAGCAGCGCCGCTTCCTCCAGCAGCACCGCGCGCTTGACCGAGCTGTCGGTAATTCCGCCAACCAGGCCGCCGGTCAGCTGTCCGCTGACCACTTCCAGCCGGTTAGCCACCACCCGCTCAAAGCCAAGCTGCTGCGCCACCGGATCGGCGAACTGGTGGAAGCCGCCGGTGACCAGGACGGTGCGGCACCCCATGGCCCGCAGCGTCGCGACCAGCACCTTGGCCCCTGCCATTGGGGCAATGCGGGTTTCCAGACACTCGGCGATTGCGCCTTCCGGCAGATCGCGCAGCAGCAGCACGCGCTGTTTCAACGCGCTGACGAAATCGAGTTCGCCCTGCATCGCCCGCTCGGTGATCGCGGCGATCTGCGGCTTGATCCCCGCGAAATCGGCGAGTTCGTCGATGCATTCGGCGGCGATCATCGTCGAATCCATGTCGGACACGAAGATGCGCGGGATCACCGGTTCGTGATCGGCGACCAGCAGGTCGGCCGGCGCGAAATGGCTGTCGAGCACCGCGCGCAGCACTGCCGCATCGCCTTCGGGCAACGCGAATTGCAGCACGGTTTCGCCGGCGGTCAGC
>JANONQ010000468.1:0-1688 GCA_031420935.1 Novosphingobium sp.
CTACCGCCCCGGCCAGCTTTCGCCCGAGGAGGCCCAGGCGCTCGCCCGCGAAACGCTCAAGCAATGCGACGACGGCGAGCTCTATCTGCAATTCATCGCCTCCGAGGCGTTCGGCTTCGATGATGGCCGGCTGAAAACCGCCGACTATTCGCGCGATGCCGGCTTCGGCCTGCGCGGCGTCTCGGGCGAGATGACCGGCTTTGCCCATGCCAACGATATCTCCGCCGCCGCCATCCGCCGCGCCGGCGAGACGCTGCGGCTGCTCGATCCCGCCAAGGGCCAAGCCGCCCCGCCGCCCCGGCTGAACAACCGCCACCTCTACACCGACGCCTCGCCGCTTGATGCCGTGGGCTTTGCCGAGAAGGTGCAGCTGCTGGAGACGATCGACGCCGCCGCCCGCAAGCGCGATCCGCGCGTTTCGCAAGTGAGCGCGAGCATTTCCGGCAGCTGGTCGGTGATCGAAATCGTCCGCGCCGACGGCTTCGTCGCGCAGGATGTCCGGCCGCTGGTGCGGCTCAATGTCAGCATCGTCGCCGAACAGAACGGCCGGCGCGAGACCGGCAGCTTCGGCATGGGCGGTCGCTGGCTGTATGACCAACTGTTCGAGCCGGCCAACTGGAACCGCGCGATCGACGAGGCGCTGGCCCAAGCGCTGGTCAATCTCGATAGCGTTGCGGCGCCGGCGGGCGAGATGACCGTGCTGCTCGGGCCCGGCTGGCCCGGCGTGCTGCTGCACGAGGCGGTCGGTCACGGGCTTGAGGGCGATTTCAACCGCAAGGGCACCAGCGCCTTCTCCGGCCGCATCGGCGAGCGGGTCGGCGCGCCGGGCGTGACCGTGGTGGATGACGGGTCGATCCTGGGCCGCCGCGGCTCGCTGTCGATCGACGACGAAGGCACCCCGACCCAGGAGAATGTGCTGATCGAGGACGGCATATTGAAGGGCTACATCCAGGACCGGCTGAACGCCCGGCTGATGGGTGTGGCACCCACCGGCAACGGCCGGCGCGAATCCTATGCCCATGCGCCGATGCCCCGGATGACCAACACGTTCATGCGCGGCGGCCAGGACGATCCGGCCGAGCTGCTCAGCCGGATCAAGAACGGCATCTTCGCCAAGAGCTTCGGCGGCGGGCAGGTCGATATCGTCTCGGGCAAATTCGTGTTTTCCTGCACCGAGGCCTACAAGGTGGAGAACGGCAGGCTGGGCGCGCCGATCAAGGGCGCCACGCTGATCGGCGACGGGCCGAGCGTGCTCACCCGCGTTACCGGCATCGGCAACGACATGGCGCTGGACGAGGGCATCGGCATCTGCGGCAAAGGCGGGCAGAGCGTGCCCGCGGGCGTCGGCCAGCCGACCCTGCTGGTCGAGGGGCTCACAGTGGGCGGCACGGCCTGAGATTTCAGGCGTGGTTCAGGAAAGGGTGATACGTTGCACAGCTCATCCAGCCGGAGATTCCCGATGCGCAAACTCGCCCTCGCACTCGTAGGCACCGCCGCCCTCGTCGCCAGTCCTGCCCTACAGGCACGTGACCGCGTGAGCGGCGAAGAACAGCTCGCCCGGTTGCTCGAAGGCCGCGTCGCCGAGCGGCCGGTGAGCTGTATTTCGCTGCACCGCACCAGCGACAGCCGGGTGATCGACAAGACCGCGATCGTCTATGGCCGGGGCAGCGTGATCTACGTCAACCGCC
>JANONQ010000469.1:0-7065 GCA_031420935.1 Novosphingobium sp.
GTGGCTGTCGTTGGCGTGGATGAACAGGGTGGAGCTTCCATCTGCATTTGGGCGCACATCGACATCGTACTCGACGCCTTTCTGGCGCGGCTTCACCAGGATCGGCGCGGCGAGCGGATTGGCGGCGGGGATCAGCCGCACTTCGCTCGTTTCGTGATCGCTGGCCGCAATCAGCAGCCACTGCTTGTTGGCCGACATCGAGGAGCCGACGCGGAAGCCTTCGTCGTCCTCGTGATAAAGCTCAATGTCGCTTGAGGTTGGTTGTCCCAGCCAGTGCAGCCGGGCATTATCGGTCCGCCACTGCTCGTTGGCGAGGCTGTAAACCAGGCCGGTATCGCCCGCCACCCACACCAGCGCGGACAGCGTGCCGGGGATTTCGTCCGGCAGCAGTTCGCCGGTCGCCAGATCCTTCACCCGGGCGGTGAAGCGTTCCGAACCATTGTCGTCGATGGCATAGGCGAGCAACCTGCCGTTGTTGCTCACCGACAACGCGCCGAGCCGGAAATAATCCTTGCCCTCGGCAAGTGTGACTTCGTCGAGGATCAGCTGGTCAGGTCCGCCGGCAACTGGCTTGCGCCACCATTTCTTGTACTCGGCGCCTTGCTCGAACTCGATCCAGTAGAGATAATCGCCGTCCTTCTGCGGCACCGAAGTGTCGGCTTCCTTGATCCGGCCGCGCATCTCCTCGAACAGTTGTTCCACCAGCGGAAGCTGCGGCGCCATGCGGGCTTCGAACCAGGCGTTCTCGGCCTCAAGATGGGCGAGGATTTCCTGGTCTTTGACCTCGGGGTAGCCGGGATCGCGCAGCCAGGCGTAATCGTCGGTGACAGTCACGCCGTGGTGGGTGACCGAATGGGACTTTTTCGCAGCGACGGGGGGTGTGGTAAGTGACATCGGGCGGCTCTATGTTGTGCAAGACCCGCCCGCAACCCGGACACGCATGCCATGCTGATGAATACCCACCAAGCCCGTCTCGCAGCGCTGCGCAAGGAGCTCAAAGCCCGCGGCCTCGACGGTTTCGTCGTGCCGATCTCCGACGAGCATATGAGCGAATATGTCGGCACCTATGCGCAGCGGCTGCAATGGCTGACCGGCTTCGGCGGGTCGGCGGGGACGGCGGTGGTGCTGGGCGATGCGGCAGCGATCTTCGTCGACGGGCGCTATACGCTGCAGGTGCAAGACCAGGTGGATGGCCGGTTCTACTCCTATGAGAGCGTGCCGCAGACCAGCGTCGCCAAATGGCTGGGCGAACATGCCGGGCCTGGTGCGCGGATCGGTTACGACCCGTGGCTGCACGGCAAGGGCTGGGTCACGGCCGCCGGCAAGGCGCTGGCGGAACAGCAGGCCGAACTGGTCGCAGTGGAAAGCAATCCGATCGACGCCGTCTGGGCCGACCGGCCCACCCCATCGCCCGCGCACGCGCTGGTCCATGGGGAGCGCTACGCCGGCCAGTCGAGCGAGGCCAAGCGCGCCGCGCTGTCGGAATGGCTGGCGGAGAAGAGGCTGGATGCAGCGGTGATATCGGCGCTGGATTCGGTTGCGTGGCTGCTCAACATCCGCGGGTCCGACGTCGAGCGCACCCCGGTGACGCTGTCCTTCGTCATCGCCCACGCCGATGGCACGGCGGAGCTGTTTATCGATCCGGCAAAGCTGACGCCGGCGCTCACCGCGCATCTTGGCGACGCCGTACGCACCGCCCCGCGCGAGGCGTTCGTGCCGGCGTTGATGGCGCTTGGGGGCAAGCGGGTCGCGGTCGATCCCGAGCGTTCGGTGCAGGCAATCTTCTCAGCGCTGGAGGCCGGCGGCGCTACCATTGCCGAGCACCGCGATCCTACCGTGCTGCCCAAAGCGCGCAAAAATCCCGCAGAACAGGCCGGTCAGCGCGCTGCCCAAGCGCGCGACGGCGCGGCAATGGTGCGGTTTCTGCACTGGCTGTCGGTCGAAGGCCCCACCGGAGCGGTCGATGAAATGACCGCCGCCGAGCGCCTGCACCAGTCGCGCCGCGAGACCGGCGAGTTGCGTGACCTGTCGTTCGATACGATCTCAGGCAGCGGCCCCAACGGCGCGGTGGTTCACTACCGGGTGAGCGAAGAAACCAACCGTAGCATTGAGCCAAGCTCGGTCTATCTCGTCGATTCGGGTGGCCAATATCCGGACGGCACCACTGACATCACCCGCACTCTGTGGATCGGGCCCGGAGAACCGCCTGCCGAGGTGCGCGACCGCTTCACCCGCGTGCTCAAGGGCCACATCGCGCTGGCCCGCGCGGTTTTCCCCACGGGCACGCTCGGCAGCCAGCTCGATGTGTTGGCCCGCCAGTTCCTGTGGAGCGCGGGAGTCGATTACGCCCATGGCACCGGCCACGGCGTCGGCAGCTTCCTGTCGGTCCATGAAGGCCCGCAGCGCATCGCCAAAAGCTCCGGCGCGCAAAGCGGCACCGAACAGGAGTTGCTGCCCGGCATGATCCTGTCCGACGAGCCCGGCTACTACAAGGCCGGCGCCTACGGCATTCGGATCGAAAATCTGGTGCTGGTCGAGGAGCGCCAGATCGACGGGGCGGAGGGAGATTTCCTCGGCTTCGAAATGCTCACCCACGCCCCGATCGAACGCGCGCTGGTCGAGCGCTCGCTGCTGAGCCAAGGCGAGTTGGTTTGGTGGAACGCCTATCATGCCAGGGTTCTGGAGATTGTCGGGCCGCAGATCGATGGTGCGGCTCTCGACTGGCTGAAGCTGCAATGCGCACCGCTGGAAAGTCTGAAAACCAGGTAGAGTAAGACAGGATCATCAGCATTTGCCCTAGCACCCGCGAATTGGGGAAATGTCGTTCTGATGAACGCTGGCTAAGCACCGCGACAAATGGCGACAATATTGCCGATCATTGGCATAAACGCGCGACAAGCTGGTTGTAAACGCGATGCTGAAAGTCGTGCCGCCTCCGTCATACCCCCTTTCCCTGCCTCGGGCGCACGGCTTCTTCGCCCATTGTGGGCGCTGACCGGAGAATCGTGATGAAGAAAATTGTTATCGGGCTCTCACTCGCCGCCGCACTCACGGCAGGCGGCACCGGCTATGCCCAGGGTGCGATGCACCGCGGCGGGGATGCAAATGGCGACGGCGTGTCGACCCGCGCCGAAGCGCAGGCGAAAGCCGAGGATCATTTCACCAAGCGCGACGGCAATCGTGACGGCAAGATCGATGCGGCCGACCGCGAAGCGCGCCGGCTCGCGATGTTCGACCGGATGGATGCCGACAAAAACGGCCAAGTCTCGCGCGCCGAATTTATCGCGATGCACACGATGCGCCAAGGCATTCGCGGAGCCCGGGACGCAGGTGTCGATCAGGCGATGGGCGGTGAAGGTAGGGGCGGGCACCGCATGGGCGGACGCGGTATGCGCGGAGGGATGATGCGGATGGCCGATGCCAATCGCGATGGCGCGATCACCCGTCAGGAATTCGTGACCGCTTCACTCACCCGCTTTGACCGCGGTGATGCCAATCGCGATGGCCAGTTGACCTCCGAGGAACGCAGGGCGTCGCGCGGGATGATGCGCGGCCGGATGCGGGAAGGTGGTGGCACGGACCGGCCGGATGGAACCGCAATGCCGTCGTCCGATGCCTCGGACGATTGATCCCGCCGTGAAGCGCGGTCATTCCGGCGGTCTCCCATGAGCGAACCTGAACAGCCCCTGCTGCTTGTCGTCGATGACGAAGCCTCTCTCCGCGAGCCCCTGGCCGAATATCTCTCGCGCCAGGGGTTCAGGGTTGTCGAGGCTGGCAGCGCCGCGCAGGCGCGTAGCCGCTTGCGCGACGAGGCGCCTGACCTGGTCTTACTCGACATCATGATGCCCGGGGAAGACGGATTAGCTCTGTGCCGGCATCTGGTCGAATCGCGTGCGATCCCGGTGATATTCCTGACAGCGCGCGGGGAAGCGACCGACCGTATCGTCGGGCTCGAAATCGGCGCCGACGACTATGTCGTCAAACCGTTCGATCCGCGCGAACTGGTCGCCAGGATCCGCAGCGTGCTGCGCCGCGCGGGCCGGGGTGGGCAGCGGCAAGTCGAGAACGAGGCATTTGAATTCGAGGGCTGGCGGCTCGATCCGCTCAAGCGGCGGTTGATCGACCGAGAAGGCGCGGTAGTCGCTATTTCCTCGGCCGAATTCCGGCTGCTGATGGCATTTCTCGAACATCCCCGGCAAGTGCTTGACCGCGACCGGCTGCTCGACATGGTCCAGGGCCGCGAAGCGCATCTGTTCGACCGCGCCGTGGACAATCAGATCAGCCGCCTGCGCCGAAAGATGGAGGAAGACAGCCGCACTCCGCTGCTGATCCAGACTGTGTGGGGCGGCGGCTACATGCTCGCGGCGGACGTGCGCCGCATTCCGGTGGACGCTGTGAGCGGAGACGTGTGACGGGGCGTCTCTGGCCCCGAAGCCTAAAGGGCCAAATGCTGCTGGCCGTGGCGTTGGCGCTGCTGCTTGCGCAAGGCGTCAGCGCACTGCTGCTCTACCGCGCTCAAGCGGAGCGGCGCGAGGCCATGCAGATCAGCGCGGCGGCGTTCCGCCTGCTGCAGGCCAGCCGCTCCGGCGAGATCGACCGTCCGCGCTGGGGGCTGGCTGGTGCGCGTGGGCGCGGATTTCGAATTGAACGAGGCACAAGTTCGCCGTTGCAGGCTGGAGAAGTGCGCGATGCCGCCGGCGAGGCAAGCCTGCGCCAGATGCTCGCCGACCAGGATGTCGACGTCAGCGAAATTGTGGTCATCCGCCGGAGGGTCGAGCACGATCCTCTGGCCTTGGGGCGCATTGCCGAGCGCAGCGGCAGGTTTGGACGGCAACATGGGCCGGCACCGGATCGGCTGCTTGTGGCTGCCATTCACGTGCCGGAAGGCGAATGGCTGGTCGCGCGGGTATTCGTTCCGCCGGGCGAGCCGATGCTCATCGCCTCGCTGATCGGGCAGACGCTGCTGATTTATGCGGTCCTGGTCGGGGCGATCGCGCTGATGCTGCGCCGCATAACCCGTCCGCTGGCGACACTCACGGGCCGGCTCGAGCGCTTTGCTGAAACCCGCGATGCGGGCGGACAGCTTGCACCCGAGGGGCCGGACGATATCCGCCGGCTGATTGTCGCCCATAATGCGATGGAAGGACGGATTGCCGCGCTGCTCGACGAGAAGGACGTGATGCTTGGCGCAATCGGCCATGATCTCAAGACGCCCCTGGCCGCGTTGCGGGTCCGCATCGAGAACGTCGAGGACGAGCGCGAACGATCCCGCATGGCGGCAACGATCAATGACATTACCCAGTCGCTCGACGACATTCTTTCCCTCGCCCGCGCCGGCCACGCGCGCGAGGCGCGGGAAATGACCGAGCTTTCCGCGCTGGCCGCGTCGCTGGTCGAGGAATATGAGGATATGGACGAGCCGGTAACGCTGGAAACCAGCGGCCGCATCGTCCTGCCCCTACGCGCGACCTGGCTGCGCCGGGCGATCCGCAACCTGATCGACAATGCGCTGCGCTACGGCCACTCAGCACGAGTTTCGCTGGAGCGGGAAGGCACTTCGGCAGTCATCCGTATCGACGATAACGGACAGGGGATCGCCGAACATGACATGGCCCGCATGTTCGAACCTTTTACCCGCGGCGATCCTTCGCGCAACATCGGCACTGGCGGGGCAGGGCTGGGCCTCGCTCTCGCTCGCGCGATTGCCGAGCAGCACGGCGGCACGTTGGTACTGACAAACCGGCGCGCGGCTGACGGAGGAACCGCGGGACTGACCGCGATTTTGCGTCTGCCACTGGGCTGAGCAAGACGGAATTGCGGAGCTACGCCGGAACCCCGCGAGCCAGCGGTCGTTTACGCTTCCATGCCATGTCACGCACCGACAACGCGGAAATGACCCGTTTCAGTCAAACCGGCGCATCGTCCGCGCGGCTCGCCGCATAGTGCGAATTGGACAGTGATGCGATGGAACCGTTGCTGCGCTGCAAGGTTTTTGCGTTGTATCTTTGCGCGATTCCGAAGATTTGTCCAAGCCAGTGATTGGTCGCGCGACGGTCTGAACAGCACTTGAAAGGGTCAATCATGCTTATGAAACTGGGAATCGTCGCCGCCGTTGGTTACGGAATTTATCGTTATGCTACGACCAATCCTGATTTGGCAAAGGCATATTTGGGACGCGGGTCGGGCACCGGCAGAGTAGGTTCTGATGATTATGCCAGTCCCTATTCCCCTAGCGATGACCTTACTGGCGTCCCGGGCATCGGGCAGTCAGGCATGGCCGCACAGGCCAACCGCACTCCGCACCTGAGTTAGCCGCAATAAATTCAGTGTCGTGTCATAGCGCGATCACAGAACGGGATGCGATTGGATCAATCGCATCCCGTTTCAATATCCCGCTCTGACCTACCGGTTTCAGCAAAATCGCCAAGTTCAGTGTTTCGTCTTACCAGGATTGTCGCTCTTGCGACGATCAGCTTCGCCCTTTTCAATCCTCAGTATCAACGCTGGATCGGGCTCAAAAACAACTGGTTCGGCAGTCTCTTCGCTGGCTTCCTCAGGACCATTAGGGGCACCATTTGCCTTTGGCACATTCTTTGATTGCTTGGTCCAGCGCCGATCGGGAGTCGATGCCGTCCCGGTAACGTTTCGCGAACCCTTTGGCTCGTATTCACCGCTGCCAGCCATGACATTTCTCCATGATGCAAGCCCGAAAGGCTCGAACCCCATAAACGAAAGCATGTCTGATATGTTCCGGGATATGTGGCACTTTCGCCGTATGGCTCCCACGGCCCAGCTAAGGTTTTCATGCATTTGAGCCTAAAGCAAAGCGAAAAAATCACTTGTCTAATCGGTACTGCTTGGCAGGATATCGCATATTGTCAGCGAGGGTTTCCGCAGACGCGAAGTGAGACAGACACGACTGCACGTGTATTTGATTCAATCAATGAAGCCCAAAATTCGCCGAAACAGGTTCGGGCGTTCCATTGGCTGAATTCGCCCGTGGATCAATCGTCGAAGATGTTCGTCCTGCGTCTGACGCGGCAAGCCGCTTTCCCTTGATCCGCT
>JANONQ010000470.1:0-14034 GCA_031420935.1 Novosphingobium sp.
ACGCGGGCCCGTATCGGCCTCGATCCATTCGATCAGCATCGTCAGCGTATGCCGGATCGTGCGGTCCTGCTCGATCAGCCGCCCCTCCAGCAGATCGATGCGCTCATGCAGTTGAGCCTCACTTTGCGCTTCGTGCATGACTTTCGGTGCGATGTACGTCTCTGCGGCACTCGCCAGCTTGGCGACGGCCTGCTGAAGTTCGGCAATCTGTGCGTCGCGCTCGGCCAGCGCATTTTCGATTTGCGCGAGATGGACGGTATCGGCAGGACTATTTTGCGCTGCAAGCTGCGGCTCGGACTTCTGCTGGCGCGACGGCAGCGTGCCATCACCAGTCAGTTCGGCGAGGACCTGCGACAGCATTGCGCCATCCAGCCGATGAGCGCGATCGACCGCGCCGAGCAGCAGCAGCCGGTTGACGATCTGGTTGATCCGCCGCGGCACCCCGCCCGATGCCTTGTGGAGCATGGCGAAGATGGCCGGCGCGAACGTGGGATTGCCCGTCCAACCGACGCAATTCAGGCGATGTTCGATATAGGGCTGCACCTCCTCGGCTTCCATCGCTTCCAGATGATGGGTGGCAATCACTCGCTGGCGTAGCTGCTCGAGCTCGGGATGTTCGAGCAGGGTCTGGCGAAATTCGGGCTGACCGAGCAGCAATGTCTGCAACAGCGGATGCGAGCCCAGCTGGAAGTTTGACAGCATGCGCAGCTCCTCGAGCGCGCCGATCGACAAGTTTTGCGATTCATCGACGATCAGCAGGCAACGCCGCCCAGCGCGCGCTTCCTCGTGAAGGAAGAATTCGATTGCCCCAAGCGCCGCCGCCTTGTCATGACCATGAACCGGCAAACCGAATGCCTGCGCCGCGATATGCACCAGTTCCTCGCCGTCAAGCTTGCTGGTGACCACCTGCGCCACCGTTTGCCGGGACAGATCGATCGTCGCCATCAGATGCGCGACCAACGTCGACTTGCCCGCCCCGACCTCGCCGGTGATGACGATGAAACCCTCGCCCTGAGCCAGGCCATAGCCGAGGTAGGACAACGCCTTGCGATGCGTCAGACTTTCAAAATAGAACGCTGGGTCTGGCGTGAGCTGAAAGGGACGTCCCTTCAGGCCGTAAAAATCTTCGAACATCATATGCCTCCGCAAGGCTCAAAAACTATAGCGCACGCCAACCAGGGCGGACGCGGCCCAAATATCGTCAAATGGATCCTCACGACTGACCCCCTCGATCCCCAGGGCCGCTGTCGCAAGAAGATGCTCGGTGAGGTGGCGATCATAGGAAACTGCTGCGCCGAAAGCCGTGGCTGTGCCATCCAAGGCCGCTCCGCTTTGGAACCAATTGGCGAAAACCTGGGCCCCGATGCTTGCCTGCCGGTTGAGCCGGGCACGAAGATTGCCCGTTAGCCAGATGTTTTCGTCGATCACCCCATTGGCGATAGCCAGCACCGTTCCCGGCGCGGCGATGAATTTGCGCCGGTCGTAGCCGCCGCCGAGTCCGGCCTGGATGCGGCCAAGATCAATCGTGTAGCTGGCCATCACGCCGCGGGCGCGAAAGGTTGCAGACCGCAGCGAACCCAGCGCGCCGGCCAGGCAGTTGCCCTTCTCGAGCGCGGCGACGCAGCCCGAAATGTCGCCCGACAGCGGATTGCGGACCACCTCGAACTCGGCCGGAAGCCCGGCCAGAGCACGATTCAATTGGCCGCCAAATCCCGCGACATTGTCGTAAACCGCGATATTGAGCGCGCTGCGATCATTCGGCGCGTAGGAAAAGCTGCCGTAATAGGTGGTCCCGCCGTAGCGGCGTCCGACATGCGCTTCCAGTTGAGTGCGGCGGCTGGGCCGCCAGATGACGCCGGCATCCCATATCAAGCCGCTGACGTCATAAGCCAGCACGCGCGGCGAACTCTGATCGGTGATCAGACGCCCGCCGGGTCCGACAACGGGATCGCCTTGCGCATCGCGCAGCGCATCGCGGCTCGAAATCTCAACGTCCTCGTAACCGACTCCGGCCACCAGGGCGAAGTCATAGGAAAGCGGCACGGTGATGTCGGCGCGCGCGTGGAAATCCTCGACCCGTTGATCGAGATTGGAGATTTCCTCGCGGCTATAGCCTGCACCAGCGCCGACGCCGACCGGCAAGCCTTCGCCGGGACGAATGCCCGCATGAAGCCGGGCGTCATGCACCGTGCTTTCATCGAACACGTCCAGGCCCGGGTTGCCGGTACCGCTTGCGTTTCCGCCCAGACCCGGCGCTTCGACCTTCGAATAGCCGGCACGGTAGCCGGCATCCAGTTTGACGTTTCCGGCATGGGTGCTGAGCGACGGGCCGGCGTAAATCGAATAAATCCGGCTCTCCCCCTGTTCGCCGCCGAACGGACCCAGCACCGCGCCGCCATTGCCGTCCAGCTTGGTGCGGGCGGCGAGCGCGCCGGCCTCGATCCGCAGGACATGCGGCACGACTGCGGCGGAAACCCGCGCAATGCCACTGATCGTGTCGCCGTCTGAAGCGCGGCCGCCCCAGCCGATCCGGCGTTCGTAACGCAGCGACACCGATGCCTGATTGTTGCGCCCGGCGAGATTCGCATCGACGCCGACTGCCAGCCGCGAATAGGTCAGGGTCTCATTGCCGGGTGACAATTCGGCAGTGGCGAGCTGCGCTGCCTCGATATAGGGCTCGATGCGCATGCCTTGATTGCCGCCGCCGTGGCCTTTGCGATGCCCGCCGCCATGCGCATCCGTGGACGGCGCCTCTGACGCACCCGCATGCGCCTGGGCAAGGGCGGTGCCCGGCAAGGCACAGGTCAGGCAGAAAGCAATCGCGACGACCGCTCCGGTTTGGAACCGGTTCATCATCATCCCCCATAACCGTAATAAGAACCGAAGCGGCGGCCGCTCGGGCTGAAACTGGCGGCATTGAGCAATAACTCGATGTTGGGGCACGCCGACAGCAGCGAGATCGCGTCTTCGAGCGCACGCTGACCGGTGCGGTCGGCGCGGGCGATCATCAGCGCCTGGCCGACGTATTTGGCGAGTTCCGCTGCGGGCGAGGCGACGAGTACCGGCGGTGAATCGAAGATCACGATGCGCTGCGGCGCGCCCTGCGTCAGCCTGTCGAGCACCGCGGCCGTGCGCGAGGAACTGAGGAATTCGCTGTCCGAATTGGTCGCGTTACCGGCTGGCAGCACCCACAGGCCGGGAATATCGGTGCCAAGGACATAGTCGGCGACATCCACTGAAGCATCAGCCAGAGCGTCCATCAGCCCGGGGCCGCCCGGCAATCCCAGCGTAGTCAGCACCGAAGGCTTGGCGAAATCGGCGTCGACCAGCAGGACTTCGCCCTGTTTTTCCGCCGCCATCGACAGCGCCAGGTTGACCGCACAATAAGTCTTGCCCTCACCCGGCAGGGGCGAGCAGACCAAAACCCGCTGCGCCGCGCCGCCGGCCCCGCCGCCGCGCCTCAATTCTGCGGCCTGAAGCAGGATGTGGCGCTTGACGATGCGGAACTCCTCAAGCAGCCCGTTCACGCTGCCCTCGGGCAGGATCATGCCCTGATCGCGCAGATGGTGCCGGTCGACCGGATGGCGGACATCTGAAAATTTAGCTGGCTGTGATCCTGACGCAGAGCGTTGAAGTTGCGACGGTCCAGCAATTTCGGTAGGCATGGCCGAGACCGGGGCTTGCGGTGCCGGTTCCGCCAATACGGGCGCATCTCGCCGGTTTGGCGCAGCGACGGCTAGCTGCTCCGGCACCGGCGGCGCAGCGAAATTGCGCAAATCGAAAGCTGTCACCGCACGCTCGATAAGCGAGCTTTCGGGAGCGCTATGGCCTTGTGACCGCACCGTTATATTGCTGTGTTTGTTCATCGCGTCCCTCAAGCCACCATCCGGACCTGGATGAATTCGACCAGCAGCAGCAGCACGAAGATGCCGCCCAGCGCTGCTGAGGCGGCCACAAACTGGCGCTGTTTGCGCCGGCGTTGGTCCCGGCCGGCATCGGTCAACGTCTGCGAAATCGCGCCGAGCACCGGCCGACCGATGGCTCGCTCGAGCATGGCCGTGGTAGCGAAGGTGGAGCGCAGCTGGCCGAGGGCGAAAGCGGTGCCGACGCCCGCACCGATCCCGGCCACCAGCACGCCAATCAGCAGAATCGGCCGGTTGGGCGCGATCGGCGCCTGCGGGCTCGTCGGCGGATCGACCACCTGGAATTTGATCGAATTGCGCTGGGACTGCACCTGCCCGCGCAGGCGCAGCTGCTCGCGGTCCTGGAGCAGCTTGTCGTATTGCTGTTTTAGCACGTCGTAATCGCGGGAAATGCGGGTCGCCTGGGCAGCTGCTTCAGGATTGGCAAGCTGGCTGGAGGTGCGCGCCGCGACTTCGGCCTGCAGCAGATTGCGGCGCGCCTGCAGCGCATCGACATTGGCCTGCCGTTCCGCCTTGATCGAGATCAGCGAAGCGTAGGCAGGGTTCGGGATTCCGGGCGCTCCCGCGCTGCCCTCGGCCTGTACCTGCGCCCTGAGCGCCGCGACCTGGTTGCGGGCGGCAATCACATCGGGATGGTTGTCGGTCAGCCCGCGCGAGCGCATGCCGGCGAGATCGGCCATCGCCTGACCCAGCGCGCCGCGCGAACCGGCTGCCGGGCCGCTGCCGGCTAAAGTTGGCGGGGTACCCGCGAGCTGTCCGCCGATCGCCGCAAGCGCGCTCTGCGCCGCTGCTACATCGCCATCCAGCCCGCGCAGTTCGGCGCGGCTGGTCTCAAGCCGCTGCAGCGCCGCCGCGCCGCCCTGGACCATCTCGGGGTGCTGCGCCTCGAACATTGTGCGCCGCAGTTCGGCGGATTCGAGCTCTTTCTGGCGATCGGCGAGCTGCTTTGCCATGAAGTCGAGCGTTTCAGCCATATCGCCGCGCCCGCCCGCCATGTTTTCTTCACGGAAGATTTCGATCAGCTTCTGGGCAATGTCCTGCGCCAGCCTGGCGTTCTCGCCGTCGGACAACGAGCTGTCGTGCGAGACGGCGGCAATCTCGAAGAGATTATCCTGCTGGTTGACGACCGTGATTGCCTTGGCAAGGCGCAGCACCGACGCTTCCATGTCCTTGGGCGTGATGGCCGTCTCGCCCAGGCGGGTCGAGCGCACAATCTTTTCCAGATTGGCCGCGCTGGTCAGGGTCTGCTTAAGCCGCTCGATGTCGCGCTTGCGGTCGGCCAGGCCGATGCCGATCTGTTCGGCGAGCGCGTCGTCGAGTTGCACAAAAATGCGCGCGCGCGATTCGTAGCTATTGGGAACCATGGCAACGGCCAGCCAGCCAAGGAGGCACACCCCCCAGGCTACCGCCAGCGCCAGCCAGCGGCGATTCCACACGCTGTGAATGGCAGAAAGCAAATCGTCAAAGAGCGAATTCATCGTCCGATTGCCCCCGCCGCCCTCAGAACATGCTTTCGGGGATGATAATCACGTCGCCCGGCTTAAGCATGACATTGGCCCGGCTCTCGCCCTTCTTGAGGAGATCCCCGAGGCGCAGCGCGAATTCCTTCTGGCGGCCACTTTCCTTGTCGAAACGGATCAGCCGCGCCCGGTTACCGGAGGCGAATTCCGATAGGCCGCCGACCGCGATCATCGCGTCGAGCAGCGTCATATTGGCGCGGTAGGGCAGCGATGCCGGCTTTGCCGTCGCCCCGACAACGCGGACCTGCTGGCTGAACGTGCCAGCGAACTTGTTGACGATGACCGAGACCAGAGGATCCTGAATATATTGCGACAGCTGCAGCTTGATGTCCTCGGCCAGCATCGAGGGCGTCTTGCCGACCGCCGGCATGTCGGCGATCAGCGGCGTGGTAATGCGCCCATCGGGCCGCACCTGCACATTCGCGCCGAGTTCCGGATTGCGCCAGACGAAGACGGTCAGCTCATCGAGCGGGCCGACGACATATTCCTCGCCCGGCCCTTCCTGCATGGCAACGAACGAGGCCGGCGGCAACTGCGGTGCTTTCGCCGCGCTGGCACAGCCGCTCAGGGCCAGGCTTGCCATAGCAGAACCGGCAAGCAAGCAAGAAAGGCGGTTGCTGGGCATGATCAATTCCTCATTCGCGCCAGACCTCGCCGGGAGGACACCGTCCCGGATGGAGACCCGACGATTTCGCCCTTCGCTATCGGCAAAAAGGGTGAATAATGCGTTAGCCTTGACGCATTTGACGGGAACTATTGGGTTTTTGTTGAGCCAGTCCCAAAAGGAGACAGGCTTGTTGCGACTGGTTAAACCAGCATTTCGAGCGCGGGCCCCTGGCCCAGGAATGCCGCCGGACTGGCGCTCGCCCCGTAGGCACCGGCGCAAAAGATGGCGACAATGTCGCCGACATCGGCCCGCGGAAAGCCGGCCTTGTCGGACAGGCGGTCGAGCGGGGTGCACAGGCAGCCAACGACCGAGGCTTCCTCGTCGATTGGCGCGGTGAAGCGGGTGGCGATGGCGGCGGGGTAGTTGCGGCGCACCACCGTGCCGAAATTGCCGGATGCCGCGAGCTGGTGATGCAGCCCCCCGTCTGTGACCAGAAAAACCTCGCCGTGGCTTAGCTTTCGGTCAATAATTCGGGTCAAATAAATCCCTGCTTCGCCAACCAGATAGCGGCCTAGCTCAATGCAGAATCGCGTCTGAGCCAGCACCGGCGGGAGCTTGGCGAATTGCGCCTTCAGCGCCTTGCCGATGGCGCCAATATCAAGCAGTTCGTCGCCTGGGAAATAGGGTATGCCAAACCCGCCGCCGAGGTTGCAATGTGGTAACGGCGCGCCGCTCGCCTCGGCCAGCTGCGCCGCCAGTTCAAGCGTCTGGGCCTGGGTTTCGATGATGGCCTCAGCGCCCAGCGCCTGACTGCCGGCGAAGATATGGAAGCCCCGCCACTCCGCCGCGCTGGCGATGATCCGCCGGGCCAGCTCGGGCACGCGTTCAGCATCTACGCCGAACGGCTTGGCCCCGCCGCCCATCTTCATCCCCGAACCCTTGAGGTCGAAATCCGGATTTACCCGGATGGCCAGGCGCGCCCTAAGCCTTTCCCGGTCGGCAATCGCCAGGGCGCGACCGAGTTCGCCTTCCGATTCGATATTGAGCGTAACCCCGGCCAACATCGCCGCCGCCAGTTCGGCATCGCGCTTGCCCGGCCCGGCAAAGCTGACCTGTGCAGCACCGACGCCAGCCGCGCGGACCATTTCCAACTCTCCGCCCGAGGCGATATCGAACCCGTCCACCAGTTCAGAGATGAGCTTGATAAGCGGGAGATAGGGGTTTGCTTTAACGGCATAATGCACCGCCAACGCTTCCGGCATCGCCGCGCGCAAGGCGCAAATTTTCGCGCGGATCATATCCGCCGAATAGACGAACAGCGGCGTACCGCCGGCCTGCTCGACGAGATCGGTGGCGGCATGCCCACCGATCGCCAGAATGCCATCCAACGAGGTGAAGCCCGGCGGGATTGGACCGATTGGTTTCACCGGGCCAGCTCCCGTTGCAATCCAGCCCGGTCGATCTTGCCATTGGGACCGAGCGGCAGCACGTCGCGCCAATGAATCTGCTTTGGTTGCATAAAATTCGGCAATTCCTGCATCAGGTTGCGGGGTAATTCTTGCGCGGCGTCCGGGGCGCCGGGAGCGGCACGGACGATCAGGTGCACCACCTGCCCCAGCCGCTCATCGGGTACGCCCACTGCCACCGCCTCGGCCACCAGGCCGGTCGCCAGCGCCGCCTCTTCGATTTCCTGCGGGCTGATGCGGTTGCCCGCGCTCTTGATCATCGCGTCGCGCCGCCCGGCGAATGTGAGCAAACCCGCGGCATCGCGCCGCACGCGGTCTCCGGACCAGACCGCCGTGCCGCCATAGCGCGACGCCGCCGGTGCGGCGCGGAACCGCTCGGCGGTCCTTACGGAATCGCGCCAATAGCCTTGCGCCACCAGCGGGCCGCAGTGCACCAGTTCGCCCTCCTCGCCGTTCGCCGCCAATTCGCCATCATCGCCGATAACGAGAATTTCGGCATGCGGGATGGCCTTGCCGATCGAGGTCGGGTGGGCGTCGACAAGCGCCGGGTCCAGATAGGTCGAGCGGAAGGCCTCGGTAAGGCCGTACATGGCGAACAGCCGGGCCGCAGGAAACAGCCCGCGCAGGCGCTTGACGAGGTCCGGCGTCAATGCGCCGCCGCTGTTGGTCAGCCGCCGCAGCGCACCGCGCGCCGCCTCCGGCCATTCTAGCTCGGTAAGCTGGATCCACAGCGGTGGGACGGCAGCAAGTGTGGTGATATCGTGGCGCCCGGCCGCCTTCATGACGTCGCGCGGGGTAAGATAATCGAGCGGCACGGCGCTGGCCCCGGCGTACCAGGCCGAAAGCAGCTGGTTCTGGCCATAGTCGAAGGCGAGCGGCAGGACCGCCAGCACCCGGTCGTCGGCCTCAAGCTCAAGATAGCCGGCGACGCTTTGCGCCCCCAGCCACAGATTGGCGTGGCTCAGCATCACCCCCTTGGGCCTGCCAGTCGAGCCGCTGGTGTAGAGAATTGCCGCAAGTTCCGCGGGATCGGCGGTCGAAAGCGGCAGCGGCGCACCAAGCCCATCCGCTCCGGCCAGCGCCTCGGGTTCCGCGACAACCGCGCAGTCGTCCGGCACATCGCTGGCCGCAAGACTGTCGAGCCGGGCCGGTGTAGCGATCAGCATCGCCGCGCCGCTGTCTGCCAGAATATGTGCCACCTGCGCCCGTTTCAGCAGCGGGTTGACCGGCACATGCACCAGACCGGCGCGCGCTGCGGCGAGCGGCATCAGGCAAGCCAGTTCGCCCTTCGCGGTCCAGCCCGCCACCCGCGCGCCAGCTTCGGGCACCTGGGCCTGCAACCAGCCGGCGAGCAGCGCGATACGGGTTCTTAAGTCCTTGAAGCTAAGCGTGCCATCGCGAAGCACCAGCGCGGGGGCATCGTCCGCGCCGCGCAGCGCGAGGTGGTCGAGCGGGTGGATTGTGGATGTGGGTTCGACAGACACCTGGGTCATGGACTCCAGCGAGGGGAAACGGCCGAGTGGCAATGGTCGAATATCACGCCGATCTCAAGCAAGTGCAATCCGATGCGCAGCTGTGCGCCTTACTGGGCGACGGCGCGCAGTCGGCGCCGTTCGACCGGCTGGCTTGGTGGCAGGGGCTGGCCGAGCATTGCGGCGTGGAGCCGCTGCTGGCGGTAGCGCGCGACGGCGAGGGCGTGGCGGTCCTGCCGCTGCGGCATTCCGGCGACGGATTCGAGGCGCTTGCCAACTGGTACAGCTTCCGGTTTCGCCCCATCGCCTCCTCGCCTGGTGATGCTCCAAGCCTGCTTCATGCCATTGCCGAAAGCTTGGCGGGCCGAACCCGGCGCATTACCTTGTCCGGTATTTCGGACGAAGACAGCAGCACCCAACTGTTGCGCAGGGTATTCAAAGATGCCGGATGGACAGTCTTTTCCGATGTTTGTGACATAAATCATATCCTGTTTCTTAATAGTCGCAGCTACGCCGACTATCTCTCCACCCGCCCCGGTCCACTGCGCACCACGTTGCGGCGCAAGTCCGGCAAAGTCGTGACGAAAATTCGCGAGCACTTTGACACCGCGACCTGGGCCGATTTCGAGGACGTCTACCGGGAAAGCTGGAAGCCGGCCGAGGGCTCACCCGAATTCCTCCGCAGCTTCGCCGAGGCCGAAGGGGCGGCGGGCCGGCTGCGACTCGGCATCGCCCGCGCCGAGGGGGGGGTCGTCGCAGCCCAGCTGTGGACAGTCGAAGGCCATACCGCATTTATCCACAAGCTTGCCCACAGAGAGGCGGCAAAAGCGCTGTCGCCCGGCACCGTGCTCAGCGCCGCGTTGTTCGAACACACG
This sequence comes from Novosphingobium sp., assembly GCA_031420935.1. Classification (GTDB taxonomy): domain Bacteria; phylum Pseudomonadota; class Alphaproteobacteria; order Sphingomonadales; family Sphingomonadaceae; genus Novosphingobium. Next base: position 9,864 of record JANONQ010000470.1, read on the forward strand.
ATCGACCGTGACCAGGTCGAGCTGGTCGATTTCGGGACCGGCGACGATCCGTACAAGCGCGACTGGATGGAACAGACCCGTCCGCGCTACCGGCTGCAGATGCTGCGGCCCCGTCACCCGGCCAATTGGCCCTTTATTGCCCGCGCTTTCGCCAGCCGCCTTGCCGGGAGGGTCAACCATGGCTAGAGCGCGCCGGAAATCCGCCCCGGACATGGGATCGCCATGCGTCACGATACCGATTGCCTGCTTCGCAAGATTCTCACGGATGTGCTCGGCCTTAAGCCGGGCCAAGCCGAGACGTTCACTCTCGGAACAGGATTGTTCGGCCATCTGCCCGAACTCGATTCGATGGCGGTCGCGGGCTTGCTCACCGAGATGGAGGACCGGCTCGGCATCGTCATCGAGGACGACGAGGTTGACGGCGAACTGCTGGAAAGTTTCGGCTCGCTGCTCACCTTTGCCGAGGCCAAGCGCCACTAAGGGTGCCCGATGAAGCCGGCAAGCTGGCCCTGCCCGCTGGGCCACGGCGAGACGGCCGACGAAATGGCGCTGAGCTTCGACCAGCACCGCCGCTGGCGGCTGCTGATCGTGCCGGCGCTGTTCGAGGAATCCAACCGGCTGCGGCGTTTCACCGTGGAAGTCATGCGGCGGCTGGATAATGCCGGGGTCGACTGCTTCCTGCCCGACCTGCCGGGCTGCAACGAAAGCCTGCAGCCGCTCGAAAGCCAGACGCCTGAAAGCTGGCGCGCGGGCATCGCGGCGGCGGCAAGGCATTTCCGCGCCAGCCATGTGCTGGCGGTCCGGGGCGGTGCGCTGCTGGTTCCGGACGGATTGCCCGGCTGGCGTTACGCACCGATCGGCGGCACCAATGCCTTACGCCAGCTTCTCCGGGCCCGGATTGTATCTTCGCGCGAGGCCGGGTTAGCCGAAACACAGGAGGCGCTGCTGGCCACTGGTCTGAAGATTGGCCTCGAGCTTTCCGGCTACCGGCTTGGCGCGGAATTCATTCACCAACTTCACGCGCTTGAACAAAGCGAAGCAGCGCAATTCTGGGACATCGAGCAGGATATGCTGGGCGGCAGCGGCCTGTGGCTGCGGGCTGAGGCCGGCGAGGACCGCGGGCAGGCCGACGCGCTTGCGGCCATCGTTGCCATCGGGATCAAGCAATGAGCCGGCGCCATTTCACCTTCATCTGCGAGGGATCATCGATGGCGGCAACGCTCGACGAGGGCGATGCGGCGACGGGCCTGCTGATCGTCAGCGGCGGCAATGAATTGCGCGCGGGCGCCTGGGCCGGCCAGGCGCAGCTAGCGGCGCGGATCGCGCGCGCGGGCTACCCGGTACTGCGCTTCGACCGGCGCGGGGTCGGCGACAGCGGCGGTCCCAATGGAGATTTCCGATCGAGTGCGCCCGATATCGCAGCTGCGCTCGCGGCTTTCCGCACCCACTGCCCACAGCTTTCGCAAGTGGTCGGCATGGGCAATTGCGATGCAGCCAGCGCGCTGATGCTGGCCGGGGGCGCGGGCTGCGATGCGCTTATCCTGTCCAACCCATGGACCATCGAGGATGACGCCGCCGCCCCGCCGCCGCAGGCCTTGCGCCAGCATTACCGGCACCGGCTGGCCGATTCGGCAGCGCTGCGGCGGCTGCTCACCGGCCAGGTCTCGCCCCGCAAGCTCTTCGCCAGCCTGATAGGAGCCATTTCCCCTGCCCCGCCACCTACCGGCCTGGTCGCGGAGATGGCGGCTGGATTTGCGGGCTTTCAAGGCGAAACCGTGTTTCTGCTCGCCGAACGAGACCGCACCGCGCAAGCCTTCCTGGCCAATTGGAATAGCCGCGACACCCGGTTTCCCACTTGCACCGGCGCATCGCATAGCTTCGCCGAGCCTCAGGCGCAGCAGTGGCTGATGGATCAAGTGCTGGCGAAGATGGCCGGGATTAGCGAGTGCCAATTCGATCCGGATGGCCTACCAGCTACCGACGTTAGGCATGCTGGCCCAAGGCTCTTGCACGGGTAGCGCTTGGCCTGCCTGCAGCAATTCGACCGAGATGCCATCGGGAGAGCGGATAAAGGCCATGTTGCCGTCACGCGGCGGGCGGTTGATCGTCACCCCGGCGTCCGCCAACTGCTGGCAAGTCTCGTAGATATTATCGACATTATACGCGAGATGACCGAAATTGCGGCCGCTGTCATAGGTTTCCGGATCCCAATTATGCGTCAGTTCGACCTCGGCGACGCCCTGCTGACCGGGCGCGGCCAGGAAAATCAGGGTGAAGCGCCCTGGAGCATTATCGAAGCGCCGCACTTCCTTCACCCCGATCAGTTCGAAAAAACTGACAGTCGCGACGGGGTCGGTAACCCGAATCATGGTGTGAAGATATTTGGTCACTGCAACTCCATTTGCCACAATTAGGACAGCGCGGACGGAAGTGAAACCAAAAAAGGCCCGCCCCAGCATTCCGGAGCGGGCCTTGATCCACCTGTCGATCGAATTGGATCAGAACGAGAGTTTCAGAGTGCCTACCACCGTATCGTCCGAATAGCCCTCGATAGAATTGCCATCGACCGCGACATAGCTGGCACCGACCGACAGGTTCTTGGTTACGTTGAAGGTGGCGCCGATGCTGTAATCGAATCCACCCGCATAGTCGGCCGAAGCGCCGGTAGCGAACTTGGGCGAAAGCGCGCCCTTGGTGTAGCCGATATGCGCTGCCAGTGAGACGGGCGTGTTGGGAATGCCAGCGCTCAGATCGGCGTAGACGTAAAGATTGTCGTCGTTCTCGCCGCCGTCGAAATTGAGTGCTTCCTGTTTGAAGGCATAGGCGACACCGACCTTGCCTGTAACCGGTCCAAGGGTCGTCGATAGCGATGCATAGGGCTCGAAAAACTCTGCCTTGCCGACTTTACCGCCCGGATAGATATAATAGAGTAAACCGACATCGGCAGTTATGGCTCCGCCAACAGTACCCGTCCAGCCGCCATAGACGTCGATCTCGAGATTACCGTAGACCGAATCCGGAATAGGACCGAGGTTCTTGAATTCGATAGAGGACGCCCAGGTGCCAACATAAAAACCACTGGAGTGGTTGATATTGATCGATCCCTGGATCGCCGGATCGCCGGCTGATTGCGACAAACCACGGAACCGGTAATCGCTCACCAGTGCGGCGTTGCCGGTGATTGTAAATTCGCTGGGGGGATCGGTTTCATCGGCGAAAGCGGGCGTCGCGGCCAATGCGCTGCCAGCAAGAAGAATTGCGGCGAGAAAGCCGCGAACGGACGTAAGCATAATCATTACCTCACGGTTATTGTTGCTTCGTCCCGCCTGCGCACTCGCGGAGCGCCTCGTTATTAGGGCGGCATCTCGCGATAGCAACGGGTGGGTGCACGCGTTTGCTGCATTGCACAAGAGAAAAAACGGTAAATGCTGTTCGGTTTTTTGCAGGTGTGGATTCTGTGCAACGCTGCTGCGGTGAGCCGCGCGGGTTGTGACCGCATGATCACACGGCTATATCGCCTGACCCTATGATCGACGCCCTGCGTAAACTTCTCCGGCCCCGCGCCGCTCAACCGGTGCCGTCGGTGCCGGCCGGAGAACGTGTCTATGCGGTCGGCGATGTTCACGGCCGCAGCGATCTGTTCTTGCCTCTGATCGACGCCATCGAGGCGGACGATCGCAGCCGCGGCCCGGCCAATACCACCATAATCCTGCTTGGCGATCTGATCGACCGCGGTGCCGACAGTGCCGGGGTCGTGGCCGCCGCCCGGGCGCTGGCAGCACGGCGAAAAGTGCGAATACTCTGTGGCAATCATGAGGAAGTATTCCTGCGCTGCTTCGCGGATATCGAGCTTCTGCGCCAGTTCTTGCGGTTTGGCGGACGCGAAACCGTACTGTCCTATCCGGTTGACATGCAGCGCTGGAACAGTGCCACGCATGAGGAAGCGCAAGAGCTCATGCGCGCGGCAGTCCCGGAGGAAGACCTCGCCTTCATTCGCGATTTCGAAGATTCAATCTGTGTCGGCGATTACCTGTTCGTCCACGCCGGGATCGCGCCGGGCACGCCAGTCGCGCAGCAGACCCAGCAGAATTTGCGCTGGATCCGCGAGCCCTTCCTCAGCCACGGCGGGGATCACGGATATGTCGTCGTCCATGGCCACACGATCGCACCG
>JANONQ010000471.1:0-8612 GCA_031420935.1 Novosphingobium sp.
GGCGAGGCCAGAAACAGGATCACATCCGCAACCGCCGCAGGCTTCACCCATTGCGATGTATCAGCATCGGGCATGTCCGCCCGGTTGGCCGGCGTATCGATAATGCTCGGCAGGACCGCGTTGACGGTGACGCCGCTGCCCGCCAGTTCTTCGGCCAGGGCTTCCGTCAGGCGGTGAATACCCGCCTTGGAGGCGGTATAGGCGCCCATGCCCATGCCGGCCTTGACCGCCGCGCCCGCGCCGATATTGACAATCCGGCCCTCGCTTGCCTTGGTTAGCAGCGGCAAGGCGAGCTTGGTGATGGTTACGGCGGTCATCAGGTTTATTGAATGCATTTTGGCCCAGGTTTCGATGCTGCCGCCCGCCAGCGTTTCCCAGGTGAAGCCGCCCGCGACATTGACCAGCACGTCAATGCCGCCATGCGCCGCCGTTACTTTGTCGAGCGCGGCCTGCGTGGCGGCAGCATCAGTCAGATCGATCCCGCCTAACTCAAGCGCGCCATCTAGCGTCGTAGCCGGACTGGCAGCAAAATCGATCCGCGCGACCCTGTCGCCCTTGGCGGCAAAGGCTGCTGCCACCGCCTGCCCCAAAATGCCGAAGCCCCCCGTTACGATAATCGATCGCGCCATGTCCTGTGTGCCTCTTTAAGCGGTTTATATTGGGATGCGGGGGCCGCTACCTTGTGGGCAAGGTTTTCGAAGCGGCACGCGGTCAAGTCAAGGGGCGGTGCGGCACGGGCGCTTGGGCTGAACCGAGGCAAGGCGTCCGGAACTGCGATTTTACCCATTGGGGCAGCCCACTTGCACACCGTCTCGCTTCGGTGGAGCCAGGCTGCGATTCGGCAGGATGGATAATTAGTCGGAACTTCAAACTGTTGAGAACGTTGGGTGCCAAAGGATTTCCCATATGTTAGTTGACAAAGGCGCGCAGGCCCGTGCCGAAGACGCACTGTTCGAAACGATTTCCGCGACCGATTACCCTTGCGTCGGGGCCAAGTCGGCTTTGGCTCGCGGGTCGCTCAAGGTCATTGCCTGCCACTCGCTGGCGAGCAGTTGGGACGATATCAGCATTCATCGTGCATTGCTCGATTGGGCTGCCGAGTACCGCCGCGAACCAAGCGGACTGCGCAGTCTGGCGATTTCGTTCGAAGGGCCATACGACCTCGACGAGGCGCGCTTCGAAGCGTTGATGTGGCAGCGCATCCAGTCGTTTTCCGACAAGGATACCTGGCTCGGCCAGCCCTACGATCATCGCGTCAGTGCCGATCCTTCCGATCCCCACTTTTCGCTGAGCTTCGGAGGAGAAGCGTTTTTCGTCGTTGGCCTGCATCCTCACGCCTCGCGCCCGGCACGCCGCTTTCCCAGACCGACGATGGTGTTTAACCTTCATGACCAGTTCGAACGACTGCGCGACGAAGGCCGTTACGCCCGGATGCGCTCGAAAATTCTCGAGCGCGATGTAGCTTTTGCAGGCGACCTGAACCCGATGCTCGGAAGCCACGGCGAGGTCAGCGCGGCGGCGCAGTACAGTGGCCGCCTGGTCGGCAGTGAATGGCGCTGTCCGTTTCGTGACCAACGCGCTCCGCAATGACACGCGTCAGAATTTCTCCGCGCAGCGGGACCGCCTTGCGCCTGAGCGCGGGCCAAACCCTGCGGGTCATTGATCCCGAGGGCGTCCAGGTATGCGACTTGCTCGCCTATAACGCAGCCGATGTCCGCGAGGTGATCTCTTCGGGACGGACTTTCGATTACGAAGAGACTATACGCCTCACCACCGGCAACCGCTTGTGGTCCAATCGCTCAACGCCCCTCCTGGAAATTGTCGAAGATACGGTCGGCTGCCATGACTTCCTGCTGACCCCATGCAGCGAGGCGACCTTCCGACATTTCTATCCCACGGAGCCGGTGCATCGCGGCTGTTTTGGCAACCTCGCCGCGGCGCTTTCGCCCTACGGGATCGAACCGGATGCGATCCCGACAGCTTTCAACATCTTCATGAACGTGCCGGTCGATGGATCGAACGGTAGGATCCAGGTCCTCCCGCCGATCAGTCGCGCGGGCGACTATATCCGATTGCGCGCTGTGGTCGATCTGATCGTCGGACTGACCGCGTGTTCGGCGGGTGCTTCCAACGGCGGTAAATTCAAGCCGATCGATTACGAAATCGAAGCCGAAGGGCCCAATGGTGCCCGGGGGAGGAATTGAACCACCGACACCATGATTTTCAGTCATGTGCTCTACCAACTGAGCTACCCGGGCATCGCTGCTGCGGCGGTCGGCATTGGGTTTGGACCGGCGAGCGAATGGAGGTGCGCCTATGGCGAAGCAGCGCGGCCTTGGCAAGCCGGAATCACTCCTCCGGCGGCAGGTCAGGATCGGCCGGAGGGCCGCGCAGGGCATAGCCGTCGTCGAGCCATCTGACGAGGTCGCGGTCGCGGCAGCGGGTGGAGCAAAACGGCGTCTGCTCGGCGCTGCGGGGCTTTCCGCAGATCGGGCATTTCCTGGCGGAGATCGTCATAGCGGCACTGCCTGCGCGAAACCGCCGGTCAGGGCAAGGGCGGCATCGAGCCGCCAGCGCAGTTCACGTCCGGTCCGCCGCGCGAGCTGTGCCTCCCATTCCGGGCGGATGGCCGCGCGCACCGCCGGATGCAGCCCAATCAGAAGCGCACCCGGCTCGGCGACACGCTCGGCCTGGCGGAGCAACAGCCGGGCGGCGGCGCTTGGCCGATCGGACGCAATGCGGTGGACCAGCGAGGGCCGCTCGAGCCGGGCGACCAGCTGGACGAAGCCGAAGCCGTTCATCGCGGTGCGCTCGTGCGGCCAGCTGGCAAGGGCTACGGCCAGCGCCGAGTCGATCGCCCGGCGGTCGGCTTTGTCTGCCAGTGTCGGGAAGTCCGCGCCGATCGAGCCGGCGAGATCGAAGCGTTGGATTGTCGCCGCCAGCGCCGGAATGGCGGCGAGGGCGAGGGCGCGAGGGGGCAAGCCGCCATCGACATCGATCAGGGTCATCGCCGGGGTCGGGCTGATGGTCAGTGAACCGCCCGCAAAGGCCACTTCGCCCGCAAAGGCTTCGCCGCAAAGTTCTTCCCAGGCACCCGCCGGAAACTCGCGGACGAGGTGCAGCGTGTGGCCTTCGGCGCGCAGGCGTTCGGCGAGGCTGGGGGCAGGACGGGGCGGCGCTGTCGTAGGGCGGGCATGTGCGCGTTTCAGCCGGCCGATCTCGGCAAGCGCTGCGCGGGTAATTTCCGCGCGCTGCGGCGCGCCTTCGCGGGCGCTGGCGGCAAGTCCCGAGACGAGCGCCTCCTCGCCGCTGGCAAAGCGCAGCGTGCCGCGCGGGGAGCCGGCGCTGCGCGAGATGAGGACGGCGTCCTCCACCTGACCCGCCGCCAGTCGGCCGGGCCATTCGATCCGGGCGGCGGCGATCGCCCCGCTGTCAAGCCGGATCGCGCGATCCTCGCCGATGCCCTCTTCGACGAGCCATTCGGACTTTGGCCACTCAGCCAAGGACAAATCCTGCCGCCCTGAGCAGGGCCCGTGTTTCGAACAGCGGCAGCCCAATCACGCCCGAATGGCTCCCCGAAATCCAGGCGATCAGCCCTTCGGCGCTGCCTTGGATGGCATAGCCGCCGGCCTTGCCGTGCCATTCGCCCCCGGCGAGATAGACGTCGATCTCGGCAGCGGAGAGCGGCTTGAAGCGCACGACGGTCTCGGACAGCCGTTCGCGCAGGCATCCGTCCGGCGCCTTGAGCGCAACCGCCGAAAGCACCCGGTGCCGCCGTCCGGAAAGCAGCGTCAGGCAGGCCCGCGCGGTCGCTTCATCCTCTGCCTTGGGCAGAATGCGGCGGCCCAAGGCGACCACCGTATCGCCGGCGAGGACATGCGCACCGTCGCCGGGCACCCCCAGCGCCTTCTCGCGGGCCATGCGGCGGGCATAATCGCGCGGTAGTTCGGCCTTGTCCGGGGTCTCGTCGATGGCGGCGGCGGCAATTGAAACCGGGGTGATGCCGAGCCGGGCCAGCAGTTCGCGGCGGCGCGGGCTGGATGAGGCGAGAATGAGCGTTCTTTGGGGGGAGGCCATAGCAACCTTGCCGGCATCCGTATCCCGACCATCGCGTTGGGCAGCAGCACCACCGCTTTCCCCCGCATTTTCCAGCATTTTTTCTTTCGCCATGACAGTCGGTTTAGAGCCCTTCGCGGCGCGGCATAGCGGCGGGCCGGGTAAAAGGGAAGCCAAGGCGGATTTTGCGCGTCGTGCCTCGCTGTAACGCCGGCGTGACATATTGTTACCTCTGGAAGCATTGCCTCCCCCGCTTCGCTTGCCACATTGGCTGGGTGATCGCGGTTGGGCAGCATAGGTGATGAGTGTGAATTCGAGCCGGTTGACGTGCCTGACCTTGCTGCTCGGCCTGTCCGCCTCGCCCGCGCTGGCGCAGATGTCCCCGCCAGCCAATCCTGTTGCCGACCCGGCCGCCTCGCCGGAGCCTGAGGCCACGGATGATGCCCTTAGCACCGACATCGTCGTTCTGGGCACTCGGCTTCGCGGCGGAGTGGATGCGCCGCAAGCCCCCGTCGGCACGCTGGAGGAGGACGACATCGCCGCTTACGGCGTCTCCTCGATCGCCGATCTGGTCACCGCACTTTCGCCGCAGGCCAGTTCCGGGCGCGGGCGGGGCGGAAGCGGCGGCGGGTTTCCGGCAGTTCTGGTCAACGGCCAGCGCGTTTCCAACTACCGCGAGATGCGCCGCTTTCCGCCCGAAGCGATCCGCCGGGTGGAAGTGCTGCCCGAGGAAACCGCGCTGCGCTATGGCTTTCCGCCCAACCAGCGGGTGATCAACTTCATCCTCAAACCCAATTTCTCGTCGAAAACCGCGGAGGTCGAATACAGCCAGCCCGACCGGGGCGGCTCCTCGACCATCAAGGGCGAGGCGACGCTGCTCACCATCGATGGCCCGCGGCGGCTGAACATCACCGCCGAGGTCGAGCACACCAGCCCGCTTACTGAAGGCAAGCGCGGGGTGATCCAGTCAGCGGGCAATATCCCGACGGTGGTCGGCGATCCCGACCCGGGCTTCTACCGGACACTGATCGCCCGCAGCGCCGATTACGGCGCGAATGCCACCTGGTCGACCGGCCTCGGCAGCTCGCCCGCTGCGGGAAGCCTGAGCCTGAACGCGGCGGTGAGCAAGAATCGCACCCTGTCGCTGTCGGGGCTCGACACCGTGCTGCTGACATCGCCCAGCGGCGCGGCGGAATTGCGCAGTTTGGGCGACCCACTGGAACGCCTCAGTAATACGCTGACCGTGCAGGGCGGGGCGGTGGTGAACAAGCCGCTCGGCGCCTGGCAGCTGAATGTTACAGCCGATGCTAATCACACCGAAAGCAAGGCGCTGATTGACCGCCGAGCCGATACCCGCTCGCTGGTCGATGCAGCCGCAGCAGGCGCGCTGGCAATCGCTGGGCCGTTGCCGCCGCTCGCCGGCGCCGGTCTCGACCGCGCCGACACCGCGACCAATTCGGTCACCAGCCTGGCGACGCTGATCGGCCGGCCGTTGCGGCTTCCGGCTGGCGAAGTCGCCGCCACGGTGAAGCTGGGCTATGCCTACAACACCATCTCCAGCCGCGATACCCGCTCGGGCCTGGGCGAGACCAAGCTCAACCGCGGCGATCTGACCGCCGGGGTCAATCTCGGCATTCCGCTGACCAGCCGCAAAGAAGGTGCGCTGGCGGCGATCGGCGATCTCAGCCTCAATCTCAGCGCCGGGATCAACCATCTCTCGGACTTTGGCACGCTGACCGACTGGAGCGCCGGGCTGACCTGGTCGCCGACCGAACGGCTGACGCTGGGCGCGTCGTACATCGTCAACCAGGCAGCGCCGTCGCTGGGCAATCTTGGCAATCCGCAAATTCTCTCGCTCAACGTTCCGGTCTATGATTTCACCCGGGGCGAGACCGCACTGGTGACACTAATCTCGGGCGGCAATCCGGCTCTGGTTCGCGAAACCCAGCGCGATATCAAGCTGTCCGCCAATTGGGACATGCCGTTCCTCAAGAACAGCAAACTGATCGTCGAATATTTCCGCAACCGGTCGCGCGATGTGACCGCCGCGTTCCCGCTGCTGACACCGCCAATCGACGTTGCGTTCCCGGGCCGGGTGGTACGCGATGCGGCTGGGCGGCTGGTCTCGATCGACCAGCGGCCGGTGACATTCGCCAGAACTTCGGCAGCGCGGCTGCGCTACGGCATCAACCTGTCCGGCAACCTCGGCAAACAGACGGCGGGCGGCGCGGATGGCCGAGGCTCTGGCGGCGGCTTCCGCGGCATGATGGGACGGGGCGGGGGCCGGGGTCGCTGGAACCTGGCGCTGTACCATACCGTCCAATTCACCGACCAGGTCGTGGTGGCACCCGGCGGCCCGCTGCTCGACTTGCTGAACGGCGATGCGCTGACCGGCGGCGGGGTCGCGCGGCACGCGCTCGAGCTTGATGCTGGCGCATTCTACAAAGGCTTCGGCCTGCGGCTCTCGGGCAATTACGCGGCGCCGACCTTCGTCCGCTCCAGCGGTTTGCCCGGCACCGGCGATTTGCGCTTCGGCAGCCTGTTCAAGCTCAACACGCGGGCATTTGTCGATCTCGGCCAGCAGAAGTCGCTGACCGACGCCTCGCCGTTGTTCAAGGGCGCGCGGCTGGCGGTGTTCGTCAACAATGTGTTCGACCAGCGCCAGCGGGTGACCGATGCCGCCGGCACGGTACCGCTCAACTATCAGGCAGACCGCATCGATCCGCGCGGGCGGGTGATCGGCGTGGAATTCCGCAAGATGTTCTAACGGCAAGTGCCGCGCTGGCGTTTGTTCGGATGAAATCGGGGCAAGGCGCGGGCTGGCCCTCCCCAAACGCGCTGCGATCGCCTATTTCCAGCGTCATGGCCCGCAACAGCGTCCCGCCCGACCGCCAGTCCTCCGAACGCTTCCATGAGGATCGGGCGACCACGACCATGCTCGCGAGCCAGCCGGATATCGCCGCCGGCATCGCCGCGATTCGCGAAACGCTGGCGACGCTCAAGTTCCAGCCCGGCGTTTACCGGATGCTCGATAGCCGGGGCGATGTGCTCTATGTCGGTAAGGCGCGGGCGCTGCGTAATCGGGTGGCGAACTACACCCAGGTCGACAAAATGCCCAATCGCCTGCGCCGGATGGTCAGCCAGACGCGCGGGATGACCATCATCACGACAAATTCCGAGGCCGAGGCGCTGCTGCTCGAGGCGCAGCTGATCAAGCGCTACCGCCCGCCCTACAATGTCCTGCTGCGCGACGACAAAAGCTTCCCGTTCATCCTGCTGTGCGACGATCACGCGTTCCCGAGGATCATGAAGCACCGGGGCGCGCGCAAGCAGAAGGGCGAGTATTTCGGCCCTTTCGCCAGCGCCGGCAGCGTCAACACCACGGTCAATGCCCTGCAGAAGCTATTCCTGCTGAGAAGCTGCACCGACGGTTTCTTTTCCCGGCGCGACCGGCCCTGCCTGCTATACCAGATCAAGCGCTGCTCGGCGCCCTGCGTCGGGCGGATCGACCAACCCGCCTATGCTGAACTGGTCGGTGAGGCGAAGGATTTCCTCGGCGGCAAGAGTTCAGCGGTTCAGGCCAAGATTGCCGGACAGATGGAGGAAGCCGCCGCCGCGCTCGATTTCGAGCGCGCCGCGATGCTGCGCGACCGGCTGCGCGCGGCGAGTTTCATCCAGGGGAGCCAGGCGATCAACGCCGAGGGGATCGGCAATGGCGACATTTTCGCCATGGCCTGCAAGGCGGGACAGGTGGCGATCCAGGCCTTCTTCATCCGTGGCGGCCAGAACTGGGGCCACCGTGCCTTCTTTCCAGCGCATACCGAAGGACTGAGCGAGGAGGAAGTGATGACCAGCTTCCTCGCCCAGTTCTACGAGGAAGTGCCGCCCGCGAGGCTGATCCTGCTCGACCGCGAGCTGCCCGAGGCGGAGCTGCTCGAAGAGGCCTTCCGGCCAGGTGCTGGGGGCAGGGTGGAAATCTCGGTCCCGCAGCGTGGCGACCGGCGGCGGATGATGGAGCAGGCGCAACGCAATGCGGTCGAGGCGCTCGAGCGGCGGATGGCTGAAAGCGGAAGCAAGGCGAAGATCCTGCGCGAAGTTGCGGAATTCCTTGAATTGCCGGACGTGCCGCAGCGGATCGAGATCTACGATAACAGCCATATCTCGGGCACCAATGCGCTCGGCGCGATGGTGGTTGCCGGGCTAGAAGGATTTCTCAAGGGCCAGTACCGCAAATGGAACATCAAGCGCGCCGAGACCGCGCCAGGCGATGATTTCGCGATGATGCGCGAAGTTATGGCGCGGCGGTTTGCGCGGCTGCTCAATCCTCCCCGGCACGGGGAGGTGGCAGCGGGAAGCGCTGACGGAGGGGGCCCACCTATCCCCCAGAACATCGCTGGTGGCGAGGTGGGACCCCTCCGTCGCTCTGCGCCACCTCCCCATTCCGGAGAGGATCCAGAGCGCGACGGCACCTGGCCCGATCTCGTCCTGATCGACGGCGGCAAGGGGCAGATGAGCGCGGTCAGGGAGGTAATCGAGGAACTCGGCATCGAGGACCT
>JANONQ010000472.1:0-4210 GCA_031420935.1 Novosphingobium sp.
GGCTGTCCATTCGACCGGGGTGCCTTGGGGAGAAAGGCGTTGCCCCCCTTCCCCGTCGATCAGTTCGCTGGCGTCGTAGAACGCCTCGTCGCGCACCGAATACCAGCCCTCGTAGCGATCGAGATAAAGATCGCCGCTGGCCTCCAGCGCCTTCCAGATTGCTTCGCTGGCGGCGTGGTGGCGTGGCTCGGTGGTCCGGCAGAAAGCATCATAGCGGATATTAAGTTTCTCGCACATTATCCGGAAATGGTTTGACATTTCAGTCGCAAATTCGAGCGTGTCCTGCCCCGCCGCGCGCGCTGTTTGCGCCATCTTGAGGCCGTGCTCATCGGTGCCCGTGACCAGGCGAACGTCCTTGCCCTGCATGCGGTGAAAGCGCGCGATGGCATCGGCGGCGATCGCCTCATAGGCGTGGCCGATGTGGGGCTTGCCGTTGGGATAGGCGATGGCGGTGGTTATGTAATAGGGATCGGCCATTGCGCGCGCGCGGGCTTTCTGTGAGGGCTCAAGCCGCCTCTTTAAGCATCGCTGCCGAGGCCAGCAACCCGCCAATTTCCATGATCAGCAGGCCGGCATCGAAGTTATAGGTCGGCGCCTGGCCGCTCAGCCGGGCCAGAGCGGTATGCGCGGCGATAATCCGGGCTTGCCGCTCGCGCACCGCGTCGGCGGCCTCCGCAGCCAGAATCGCGCGGGCCAGGTCGAGAGAGCCAAGCAGACGCTCGCGTTCAGGCCGGGTGCCGATTTCGTCGGCCAGCGCGCCGCGCAAGGTGAAATCCTTGTCGCCTTCGCGCACCAGCCGCTGCATCAGGCCTTGCAGCCTGCCCAACCCCTGCCCGACGAAATCCAGCGCCGCCCCGGGCGATCCCCGCGCCGCCGCAATCGCCGCGCTGCGCGCTTCGCCATCTGCCTCGGGCGCCTCACGCCGAAGGATGGCGTCGATCTCCGCGTCGGCCAGCGGCGCGAAATTCAGCGTCAGGCAGCGCGAGCGCACTGTAGCGAGCAGCCGCCCAGGCCGGTGGGCGACGAGCAGGAAAAAAGTGCCCGACGGCGGCTCCTCGAGGCTCTTGAGTAGCGCATTCACCGCGCCCTTTTCCATATCGTCGGCGGGATCGATGATGATCGCGCGGCGCCTGCCGAGCGTCGGGCGGGTCGTCAGTCGTCGTTGCATGCGGCGGATCTGGTCGATGGTGATATTGCGCTTGAGCTGGAACGGCTTGCCGTCGGCGCGCTTCTTCTCCTCGTCGTCATTGGCCGGAAGGTGGCTTAGCACGATGATATCGGGGTGATTTTCGCCATCGGGCTGCATCACACCGGCCTCCGCGACCAGTTCGCGCGCCGCCGCGCGGGCAAAAGCGCCCTTCCCCCGCCCCTTGATCCCGGCAAGGATCCAGCCATGATGCATCCGCGCCGAACCCAGGGCCGCGCGCCACTCCCGCCACGCCGCATCATGGCCCGAAAGCGTCATGGCGCAGTTTCGAGCAAAGGCAGGATGGCGGCGAGGATCAGCGTCTGCGTCGCCTCCACCGCCCCGCTGCCGTCGATCCGCGCGAAACGCTGTGGTTCGGCCTCGGCGATGCTGGCGAAGGCGCGCCCGACTTTGGCGTGATAGGCGGCATCGCGCCCGCCGATACGGTCGGCCTCGCCGGCATCGCGCCGGGCGAGACGCTCGGCGACCTCCTCGGGCGGAACCTCGATCAGCACGACCAGGTCGGGCAGCAGTCCGCAGGTGCCGATCCGGTGCACCTCCATGATCTCCTCATCCGTCAGACCGCTACCGCCGCCCTGATAGGCCCGGCTCGAATCGACATAGCGGTCGCAGATCACCCATTGGCCCGCCACCAGCGCTGGCCGGATCACCCGTTCAACATGATCGGCCCTTGCCGCAGCAAACAGCAGGGCCTCGGCGCGCGGGTTCCAGCCCTCGCCGTCCATCCCCAGCAGCAGCGCACGGATCGCTTCCGCGCCGATTGTACCGCCCGGCTCTCGGGTGACGACTACATCGATCCCGCGAGCTTGCAGGGCCTCGGCCAACAGCCCGGACTGGGTCGACTTGCCGGCCCCTTCCCCGCCTTCGAAGGCGATGAAGCGACCCTGGATCATGTCCAAAGTCCGGCAAGCCCGTTGACCAGACGGTCAAGCAGGCTGGCCTTGCCTATCGAGCTGGCGGCAAAAAGCGGCACTCGCCGGGGGATCTGACCGGCGGAGGCGATTTCCAGCTCGGCAATCCGCGCGCCTATGGCGATCGGGGCAGCAATCGGTCCGCTGTAGACGATCCGCAGCGAGACGGGCTGCGATACCCCGCGCGGCGCGACAGAATGGATTGCGAACAGCGCGGTGAGACCGACCTCCCGGGCATCGCCGCCCTGAACCCGCGCCGCGCCGACCAGCGTTCCTGGCGCAAACAAGGGACGGGCATCCCACGCGGCAAAGCCCCACTCGATCAGTGCCCGCGACGCCGCCTTGCGTTCACGCCCGTTTTGCGCCTTGGCCAGCACCATCAAAAGCCGCCGCCCACCGCGCTCCGCGGAGCCGAGATAATTATAACCGGCTTCCCGGGTAAATCCGGTCTTCACGCCATCCGCGCCTTCGACGACGCCGATGTTGGGATCGTGATTATTCGCGGTAAAAGCGTTCCAGGTCATGCGCTTCTTGCCGAAATAGCGGCGGTAAAGCTCTGGATGCCGGGTCACCAGCGCTTCGCCCAGCTTCACCAAATCCTCGGCGCTGACGTAGGTCGCGCCCTCATCCGGCCAGCCGTTTGGGGTGGCGAAATGGCTGTCGCTCATGCCCAGACGCCGCGCTTCCGCGTTCATCAGTTCGCACCATACCGGCACGCTGCCAGCAAAACCCTCCGCCAGGACGATGGCGGCATCGTTGGCGGAAATTGTCGCCAGTCCCTGGAGGAGGGCATCGACACTGACACTCTCGTCCCGGCCAAGGTTCATGGTGGTGCCCTGACCTTGCCATTGCGCGTAGGTTGCTGGATTGACCGTGAAACGGTGCCATGTTTCCAGCTTGCCCCGCGCGATCAGTTCGAAGGCGACATAGGCGGTCATCACTTTAGTTACCGACGCTGGCAGGAAGCGCAGCTTCTCGTTCTTGGCGTAGAGCTGCTGGCCCGATCCGACATCGAACAGCAACGCCACCGGGATTGCTTCGAGTTCGGGCGGCGGCAGGGGAGCCGCAGGTTCGGCCGCAAGCGGCAACGTCATCGCCGCCCCGCCAAGAGCCGCCGCCAACGCGAGTACCATATGCTTCAAGCCTAACTCCCTACGGCCGGCGAAATTCCGGCGCGGCGGAGTGACCGGGTCAGTCGGCGCGCTGGATTCGCGCGTCGCTATAGCCCGCCGCCTTGGCCTTCGCCAGAGCCGCTTGGGCTGCGGCGCGGTCGGCGAAGGGACCGAGCACAACGCGGGACAGCTGCCCGGCAGGCCGCACCTTTCCGCCCAGCTTTAATGCAGCTGAAGCGGCATTCTGCTGCTTTGCAAAGGTGCCGATTTGCACGAACAATGCACCGCCAGCCTCTGCCGTCGCTGATAATTTTGGCGAGGATTGTACACGGGGTTTCAATGCAGGCTTGGGGAGCGGCTTGGGCGAAGGTTTCGGGGAGGGTTCCGCGGCGGGCGTTGCGAGCGGCTCTGGCGATGGCAGGGAAGCCGGCACCGGTTTAGCGAGCGGAAGCGGCGAAACCGCGGCTGCTGCGTCCGGCATCGGGGGTACCACCGGTGTCGCCCCTGCCTGCGGATCGAGCTTGCGCTTCAGCACGGCAAGCAGCGACTGCGGCGTATCCATCCGCTCGGGTGCGCGCTGGCCGCTGCGCAGGAGGGCGCGTTCAACCTCGGGCGGATTGACGCGCCGAATGCGAATCGCGGCGCTTTCCCGCCCCTCAGCCCCGAGTTGCGCGGCAGCGCCCGGCGAGAGTTCCACCAGCCGGTCATTGCGCATCGGACCGCGCCGTTCGACGCGAACGAGGATGGTCTTGCCGCTGTCCAATGCGGTCACTTCCGCATAGCTGGGCAGTGGCAAGGTCTTGTGGGCGATTGACACTGCCGCGCCGCCGTCACTGGCAACAACAGCGTGCCCGACCGCATCATAATTCAAGGCATCAGCAGGTGTGTAACCTATGGCCTCGATGGTGAAAGGCGCGCCGATCACCACTGGATAATCCGCTGCCGGCCCACTGCGGGCGATGGGCTCAAGCGCCGCCTCA
>JANONQ010000473.1:0-1675 GCA_031420935.1 Novosphingobium sp.
GTGTAGATCAGGCGGTCCATGGTACATTTTTCCTTTCCACTGTTACCCATGCCCCTGCCACCCACCCCGCTCATGCTGAGCTTGTCGAAGCACATGCACGGCCTTCGACAAGCTTAGGCTGAGCGGGGCAGGAGCTAAGTTATGGGGACTTGGCCGGGGCGGGGGTTACGTCCGCAGGTTGATGATCGTCTGCGAGATCTGGGTGGCGGTATCGATCGCCTTGGCGTTGGCCTGGAAATTGCGCTGGGCAGTGATCAGACCGACCAGTTCCTCGGCAATATCGACGTTCGAGCGCTCGAGCGCGCCGGACAGCAGTTTGCCGTATTGCCCGGTCCCGGGCTCGCCGTATCGGGCCGCGCCAGACAGGCCGTTGGCCTGCCAGTTCGACGAGCCGGTCTGCAACAGGCCGGTGGGCGCGATGAAGCTTGCGAGGGCGATCTTGCCGACGAACTGGTTGGTGCCGTCCGCAAACGTGGCGACGATATTGCCGTCGTCGCGCACCGTCACTCCGGCGAAGTTCGAGCCTGCCGCATTGGTCGCGGGCACCTGCACGTCCTGCGGGGTGGTTGATGTGGATGTGCCGGTGGCATCGACCGGGAACACCTGCAGGCGGTTGTTTTCACCATCATGGATGAAGCCCTGTTCGTCCATAACGAAACTGCCGTTGCGGGTGAAATAGGTCTGGCCGGTGATCGCGGCCCTGGTCGAGAAGAAGCCGTCGCCGTTGATCGCGATATCGAGCGCCGAGCCGGTCTGTTCGATCGGGCCGAGCGCGAAATTCTGGCTGATCGCCTCCACCGTCGCGCCGATGCCCTGAATCAGCTTGGGATTGGAATAGGCCGAACCGGCGACGATATCGGAGAATTCGACCCGGCTCTTCTTGAAGCCGGTGGTTTCCACATTGGCGATGTTGTGGGCGATGACGCCGAGATCGGTCTGGGCGTTCTTGAGCCCGTTGAGCGAGGTGTAGAATGACATGGGTTTGGTTCCTTTACGAAGGTCAGAGCGGGGTTTTGGCGGCAGCTTGCGAGGCCAGCACGGCGTCGAGCTTGCCGGAGATCTGCTTGAGGGTTTCGTTGACGTCGTTGATCCCGGCGAGCGAGGAAAACTGCGCCATCTGCGCCAGCATCTCCTTGTTATCCATCGGCTCGAACGGGTCCTGCTGCTGTAGCTGGGTGGTCATCAGCTTGATGAAATCGCCCTGGCCGAGCGCGGCGAAGCCGGTCTTGGCACCAGTCGCGGCGAGACCCCCGGCAGTGCCGGTAATATTGCTGAGCATCATTTCATCCTCATGGTTTCAAGCATCAACTGCTTGGCGGTGGAGAGCGCCTCGACCATGTTCTGATACTGGCGCGAGGCTTCGAGCATTTCGACCGTTTCGGCGCTTTCATCGACCGGGCTGGTCCAGATATCGCCGTTGGCATCGGCCAGCGGGTGATCGGGGTTGTGCTGTTTGACCGGAGCCGCAGGCTCGCGCACCACGGCGGCGACGCGGACGCTGGCAAGGCCTGAAGCGCGGTCGAATTCCTGCGCAAACACCGCGCGGATCGGCTGGTAGGCGCCGGCCTCGCTGCCCGCTACGGTCCCGGCATTGGCGAGGTTTGAGGCGGCGGCGTTCATCCGCACCAGCTGCGCCGACATGGCGTGCTGGGCGAGGCTGAACAGGGTGAGCTGG
>JANONQ010000474.1:0-1868 GCA_031420935.1 Novosphingobium sp.
GGCCCATGCGAAAATCGGGCGCGTCGCGGCGTACCTCGGCGGGAATGATGCAACTGGTCGTGGCCGGTGCCAGGATCGTACGGTCCCGCACCAGCGGCGCGACCTGGCCGGGCGACAGCCAGTCGCTCAGCCCGCCGCCGAACTGGCGCGAGGCGCTGCTCGACCACATCACCATATCGCCCATCTGCCCGCCAGGCCCATGTTTGCCGCCGATCAAGGTTGCGAGATAGCCGGTCGCCTCGGGAATGCTCGACCAGTTGATCCGCGTCGAACCGCTCGGCTGCGCCGTGGCCCGGACGGCAAGCGGGGCCATGAAGTCCTTGGTCAGGGTAAAAGCGATATCCGGCGAATAATTCCCGGCGATACGGTGCGCGCCCGGCAGCGATGTATCGGGCTTGGCGTATTTGCCGTCCTCGGCCGGCCAGCGCCCGAAGCCGCGGCTGTTCTGCAGCGTTGGCCCCCAGTCGCGGATGATCGTGCTGGACCACATTCCGGGCGGCATCTGTCCGGCAGCCAGTTTGGCGAAATCGATCACTACCGGCTGACCGGCCGGCGCATGCTCGCCGCAGCCCCAATAGATCAGCATGCGGCCACGCGGCTTTTGCGGCAGGTCGTCCATGCCGCGCTCCTGGCGCGGGGTCACCAGCGCCACCGATTTGCCGAGCCGCGCGCTCGGCGGCATGAAATGATCGGCCTTCGGCGCACCGCCCTCGGCCGCGCGGGATGCGCCGAGGCGCAGGTAGAGCTCGTGCTGCACATTATTGCCGCGCCCGCCGCCCATCATCATCGCCATGGGATTCATCTGACCCATCGCCCCCATGCCGGAGACCGTCCCGGCGCGCATGTCATAGCGCGCGACCGGGCCGCTCGCGGGCCGCTGCTGCGCGAGCAACGGAATTGCGGCGGCTAAGGCTGTTCCCGCGACGAGCGCCACGGCGATTTTCCTGGATATGAGCATCGGTGAATCCCTCCCTGTTGAACCCGGACCATAGAGATAAGCCTCATACTGTGAATTGTTGTTTATCGCCAAGCCCGCAAAGCTATGCACCCGCCCGCCAATCGGCTAGCCAATCCGCATGGCGTCGCGGGCTGCTTGTATATTTGGCATCGAGGAGTCGCTCGGCGGCAAGGCCTGGCGCTGGCGCGGCGGCAATATGGATTTGTCGGGCGGCCCCGGCGGGCTGGAAGACGATATCGTTACCCAGCTGCTGCTCTCGCGCGGCGTGCCCAGAGAGGATATCGAGCGCCAGCGCGCGCCTTCCCTGCGCGCATTCCTGCCCGATCCGTCCGAATTCCGCGACATGGACGCCGGGGCCGAACGCCTCGCCCAGGCCGTACTCACCGGCGAGACGGTGACCATCTTCGGCGATTACGATGTCGACGGCGCGACCAGCGCGGCGCTGCTGATCCGGCTGCTGCGTGCGCTGGGCAATACCCCCCGCCCCTATATTCCCGACCGTCTGCTCGAAGGCTACGGCCCCTCCGCCGACGCGCTGGTGCGGATCGCCGGGGAAGGCAGCAGCCTGATCGTCACGGTCGACTGCGGCGCCATGGCGCATGAGGCGCTGGAGGCGGCGCATGGCGCCGGGGCCGACGTGATTGTCGTCGATCACCATAAATGCTCGGCCGAGCTTCCCCGGGCGGCCGCGCTGATCAATCCCAACCGGCTCGACGAAGGCGACATCGGCGCGGCGCATGGCCATCTCGCCGCGGTCGGTGTCGCCTTTCTGCTGGCGATCGCAACGCTGCGCACCCTGCGCCAGCGCGGCTTTTTCATCGACCGGCCAGAGCCGGATCTCTTCGCCCTGCTCGACCTTGTCGCGCTTGGCACGGTGGCCGATGTCGCCGCGCTCCACGGCCTCAACCGC
>JANONQ010000475.1:0-3527 GCA_031420935.1 Novosphingobium sp.
TCGCCGAACAGCTAGCCGACTTGCCGCCTCACCGCCGTGCCAAGACATGGGCCGGCTTTGACGCGGACTTCAGCAAGGCAATGGCAAAGCGGGGCTGGGTCGGCCTGACCATGCCGAAGACATACGGCGGGGCGGGGCTCGATCCGTACTGCCGTTTCGTGCTGGTCGAGGAATTGCTGGCCGCAGGCGCCCCGGTGGCAGCCCACTGGATCGCCGACCGCCAGAGCGCACCTCTCATCCTGCATTACGGCACCGAGGCGCAGCGCGCGTTTTTCATCCCGCGTATCTGCCGGGCCGAACTGTTTTTCTGCATCGGTATGAGCGAGCCGAACTCCGGTTCCGACCTCGCCAGCGTAAGCACGCGCGCGGAACGGGTTGAGGGCGGCTGGAAGCTGGACGGCCAGAAAATCTGGACGACTTACGCCCACAAGTCGCATTACATGATTGCGCTGGTGCGAACCTCGGGTAGCTCCGAAGACAGGCAGCACGGGCTCTCGCAGTTCCTGGTCGATCTTTCCCTGCCTGGTGTCACAGTCAATCCCATTCGCCTTGGTACCGGTGACACCGATTTCAACGAAGTATTCTTCGAGGATGTCAATCTACCCGAAGATGCTCTGGTTGGCACAGAGGGCAACGGCTGGGCACAGGTGAATGCCGAGCTGGCGTTCGAGCGAAGCGGGCCTGAGCGCATCTATTCCAGTTTGGTGTTGCTGGATTTGTGGGCAAAACTGCTCGGCCCCGATCCGGAACCTGACGATGCGGCGCGGTTAGGCAGGCTAATCGCGCGGCTAGCCCCGCTGAGAGAGATGTCTGTGTCCATGACCGGATTGATTGCCCAGGGCAAAACGCCGCTTATCGAAGCGGCGCTGTTCAAGGATCTGGGGACGGAGCTGGAACAGCAGATCCCGGCGGAAATTGCCGATGCTGTCGCGGGGCATCCCGATCGCGCTTCCGACCCTGAAGTGCTGCGAACGCTGGCCTATCTCATGCAGCTGAACCATGTGTTCTCGCTGCGCGGCGGCACTCGCGAGATATTGCGCGGCATGATTGCACGGGGGCTCGGCCTGCGATGAAGGAAGAAGCCGCATACCTCGCCGATGCCTTTCGCCGCGTCATTGCCGGCACTGTAACGCCGCAAGCCATTCGTATCGCCGAACGAAGCTTGAACCGGGAGCCGATCTGGAGCGCGCTTGCCGCTTCCGGCTTCCTTGATGCGCTGGTCCCTGAGGAAGCGGGCGGAGCCGGCATCACGCAGGATCAGGCGTTCCCCCTGATCCTTGCGCTGGGCGAGCATGCCGTGCCAGTGCCCTTTGCGGAAACCATGGTCGCTCGCGGACTTCTAGCAGCTGGCGCAGTCCAGGCGCCGGAAGAGGCCGCCATCATCCTGGCCGCCGGTTCTGCGGTACAGCCGTGTGCCGCATTCGCCGACCATGCTCTGGTGCAAGTCGAAGACCGTCTCTTGCTGACCAAGATCGAACCAGGCGGCGATGACATCTTCAGGCTCGGCGGAACGCTTGGCATCCGGCGCGGCGAAGTGCTGGCGGCGATCCCCGCGGAACCGGGTATCCTCCTGCGCGCCGCCGCTGCTGTATCGGCTGCACAAATGGCGGGGGCGATGGCGCGGATGCTGGAGATGACTCTTCGCTACGCGGGTGAACGCAAGCAATTCGGTAAGCCCCTTGGCAAATTCCAGGCCATCCAGCAGCAGCTAGCGGTCATGGCTGAACAGGTGATTTCGGCTCAGGTGGCGGCTCGGTCCGCGTTTTGCGGCACCCAGTTCGAGCAAGCCCGGGTCGCTGCCGCCAAATGCCGCACCAACGAAGCCGCCGAGCTGGTCTGCGCCATCGCCCATGCCGTGCACGGCGCGATCGGTGTTACTGAAGAGTTCGATCTCCAGCTTTATTCGCGGCGACTGAAGCAGTGGCAACTGGCTTATGGTTCCGCCAGTTTCTGGGGTGAGGAACTGGGGCGGATTCGCGTTGCGGCAGCCAGCGTGACGAGCGCGGATTTTATCCGTTCTCACCTCGCTTATCAGGAGCAAGTGCGCCAGTTCCCAAAAGGGCGCTAGTCTTGTGGAAGCACCAGCCATTCCGGCATGAGCGCTGGATCAATGGACTCGAGCCGCAAATGATCTACTGCCAAGCCAAGCTCGGGATAGACGGAGCGTCTCTTCGCCGGGTCGGAACGATCCAGCGGGACAACCACCAGCCGCCGGTTGACCTTCTGCCGCCAGTTCATCCGGGCGGTGTTTTCCTGGCCGATGTAGCAGCCCTTGGTAAAGCTGACGCCATTCAGTTCGGCGGCATTGCATTCCAGCCATAGCAGCTCGCCATCGCCGAGTTCCGCCCGCCCCTCGGTGACGCCGAGCGTCAGCCGGTGGGCCCGCCAGGCGTCATCGGTGCCAGCCTCACCGGGATTGCCGGGGCCGAGCCAGCGCGTACCCAAGGCTGATAGCCTCGGGTCATTACCCGGTTCCGCGCGCCAATGGACGACTAGCGAATCGTCGCGGGCAATGGCGATCTTGCGGCGCAGGCGGTAAAGCGACAGGCGCTTCGCCAGCGCGTCGGCGACTTCCGCCTCGCAGTCGATCAGCAAATTCTGGTCCTCCGACCAGACGATGAAGTCAAACAGCACCTTGCCCTGCGGCGTCAGCAGCGCGGCCCAGACCGGCAGCGCAGCGGTCACATCGTTGGTGACGAGGCCCTGAAGGAAATCGGTGACATCTTCGGCATCGTCCTGCGGCGAGAGGCGCAAGACGGCACGGGTGAAAAGGCGGGTGGCGGGCATGGGGAGAACCTGGCCGTTATCCAGCGGGAATCAAGCCCCTTCGACGCCACAAGTCCCAGCTGAACAGGCCGATCGCACCCCAGATGGCAAAAAAGCACAGCAGCTGGGCCTGGCCCAGCGGCTCGTGGAACACGAACATGGCGAGCAGAAAGGCGATGGTCGGCGTGACGAACTGGACGAAGCCGAGCGCGGAAAAGCTCAGGCGTCTGGCGGCGGCGGCGAACAGAAGCATCGGCGTCGCGGTGATGATGCCGGACAGGGCAAGCAGTGCGGTTATGCCCGGTTCGCTCCCAACGCCGGCGGACCCATGCACCCGCGCCTGCCAGACAAGTATCGCCAGCGCGGGCAGCAGCAGCAATGCGGTTTCGATCGTCAGGCCGGGCAGCGGCGCTACCGGCGCGTATTTGCGCACCAGGCCATAGCCGGAGAAGGTGAAGGCGAGCATCAGGCTTATGGCTAGCGTCTCGCGGGCCTCGAACGCGAGCGGGGCTACGCCGGTGGCCGCGATGGCGACGGCCCACCACTGCCTGCGGTTCAGTTTCTCGCCGAGAAACAGCGTGCCGGTCAGTATATTCACAAGTGGATTGATGTAATACCCAAGGCTGGTGGCGAAGACGTGGCCTGCTTGGACAGCCGCGATATAGACCAGCGAATTGGCGCCGATAAGCAAGGCGCTGAGCATAAGCAGGCCAATCAGCCGGGGCTGGGCAATCACCGTACGCAGCTCGCCCCACTGCCGC
>JANONQ010000476.1:0-3779 GCA_031420935.1 Novosphingobium sp.
AGCTTGTCGCCAAGCGTGTAGTATTGCAGCGAGGTATGGAGCGTCCGCCCGCTTTTGCGGCCCTTATAGGTCAGCAGCAGGCATTTCACCGGCCCGCCCGGCACGCCGATAACGATCGGATCCCACATATGCGCCGCAGCCGGATCGGTGAGATACTGGTTGCGATGAGCGTCAAGTTCGGCTTGAACATCATCTGGCAGCGCCTGCAATTCATCGGTCCCGGTCGCCGGGTCGATATATTTGATCTGCCCGGCCGCTTCCTTGTCGCTCATGTCGATTCCTCTCTTGCTCCACCACACTGAAAGCTTGCGCTTGCCCGTGGCATGTTTAGTCTCTCAGAACCCGAATGATATTCGGAAATTCAGGTCCAGTCCAGTTGCCCTTTGGCGACAGGACATAATAGTCGAGGAAGCAGTATGACAACACAGCGCATGCGGTTCGGCGCCTTCATCGCCCCGTTCCATCAGCTTGACGAGCACCCCAGCGTCGCGCTCGAACAGGACATCAAGATGGTTCAGCTGATGGACGAGCTGGGTTATGAGGAAGCTTGGTTTGGCGAACATCACTCTGGGGGGTGGGAAATCAGCGCCAGTCCAGAGGTGATGATCGCTGTCTGTGCCGAGCGCACCCGCAATATCCGCCTCGGCACCGGTGTCTCATCGCTGCCCTATCACCACCCCTTTATCCTTGCTGACCGCATCCGCCAGCTCGATCATCTGACGCGCGGTCGCACCATGCTCGGCGTTGGACCGGGTTCGCTGCCATCGGACGCCTACATGCAAGGCATCCCAACCGCGCAGGTCCGCGACCGCATGGAGGAAGCGGTTGAGCCGATCGCCCGCCTGCTCAATGGCGAGACCGTGACCATGGAGACCGACTGGTTCACGCTGAACAAAGCGCGGCTGCAATTGCAGTCTTACAACCAGCAGGGCGTGGAGATTTCCGTGGCCACCCAGGTTTCGCCGACCGGCGCGCGGACGGCGGGTCGGCTGGGCCTCAACCTGCTATCGATCGGCGCGACATCGACGGGTGGGTTCAACGCACTTGGCTCCACCTGGCAGATCTACCAGGATATGGCGCGTGAACACGGCAAGACCGTCGATCGAAATGGCTGGCGCTTGGTCGGACCCATGCACATCGCCGAAACACGCGAGAAAGCGCGAGAAGAGGTCAAATGGGGCTTCTATCGCTGGATCGATTACTTCACCAATGTCGCCGCGCTACCCCTCGCCCCGCCGCCCGGAACCGACGCGCTCGACGCGATAATCGAAACG
This sequence comes from Novosphingobium sp., assembly GCA_031420935.1. Taxonomy (GTDB): domain Bacteria; phylum Pseudomonadota; class Alphaproteobacteria; order Sphingomonadales; family Sphingomonadaceae; genus Novosphingobium. The sequence goes on from JANONQ010000476.1 coordinate 1,275, forward strand.
GGATTTGCCGTGGTTGGTACCCCCGATGATGCAATTGCCCAGATCAAGCGGCTGCAGGAACAATCAGGGGGATTTGGCTGCTTTCTCAACATGACAACGTCATGGGCCAATTGGGCGGCGACGAAGAATTCTGTCGAAATGATCGCGCGCCATGTGATACCGGCAGTGAACGATTTGAACGTAAATCGCTGTGCCTCCGAGGACTGGCTGCGCCAAAACAGCGCGACATTCCGCGGCGAACTGCAAGCCGCAGTCGGAGCAAAACTGGCCCAGCACGCCGCCGAAAAGGGTACCGCCAACCTTCAGCAGGAAGTGCTGGATGCATTCAACGCAGGCAAGAAGTGATCTAAGGGACCAAGCCATGGCCGGATACATGATTGCACTGGTATACAACCGCGACACCGGCTGGATGGCAGAATACATGGCGCATGTTCCGGCCATCATCGCCAGCTTCGGCGGCAGCTACCTTGGCGCTGCGAAGGATATCGAACAGGCCGAAGGCAGGCTGCCGATCCCCGATCAGGCGGCGATCTTCAAATTCCCCAGCGTTTCGGCCATCAGGGAGTTCCTCGCTTGTGAGGCCTATGCACCTCATGCCGCAGCGCGCCAGGCGGCCTCTGAAACCGAGATCCTGATCTTCGAGTCGGACTAAATCACACCGCAGTCCGCCCGCCATCGACGGCATGGATCGCACCGTGGATGTAGCGGGCATCGTCGGAAGCCAGAAACGCAACCAGAGTGGCGACTTCCTCCGGCAGACCGTAACGTCGAGCGGGGATCACGGCGGTGATGGCAGCGGCTACCGCACCGTTGTTGCCAGGTTGCAGGCCCTGTTCGATTGACTGCATCATCCGCCCCTCAATCGGCCCGGGATTGACGCAATTGATGCGGATACCCTGCGACGCCCATTCATCCGCCGCGCTGCGGGTCAGACCGATGACCGCATGCTTACTGGCGACATAAGCAGATAACCCGCCCGACCCGCGCAGCCCCGCGGTGCTCGAGGTGTTGATGATGCTGCCGCCGCCGCCTTCCAGCATCACCGGAATGACATGCTTCATGCCCAAGAACACGCCGGTGACGTTGACCGCCAATACCCGCTGGAAATCCTCCAGCGGGTAATCGGGCACCCGGTGCGCCGGGCCTTCGATCCCGGCATTGTTGAAGAACACGTCGATCCGCCCGGCTGCGGCTTTTGCCGAGGCGACATAGCCGCGCACCGCCGCTTCGTCGGTGACATCCGCAACGAGGGCGGCGATCAGGGCATCGCCAAGCTCTGACCCAAGCGCATCGAGCGCGGCGGAATCGCGGTCCACCGCAACGATGCGCGCCCCCCTCGCCACCATCAACCGCGCGGTGGCCATGCCTATCTCGCCGCCGGCGCCGGTTATGAGCGCGACTTTTCCGTCCAGCCGGTTGCTGTCAAGCATGGTTGCCCTCCGCTTCACGGACCAGCACCGCCCGACCGGTCAATTTTCCCGCTTTAAGGTCAAGCATGGCCTGATTCGCCTGGTTTTGCGGAAAGCAGGTGACCGGAGTCCGCTCCAGCTTTCCGGCATTGGCGAGGGCGAGCACCGCGCGCAGGTCTGCGGGCGAACCAACGAGGTTGCCCATCACCGACTGCGAGCGGAAGATCATTCCCGCCAGAGATAGCGTCAGGTCGCCGCCGGCCACGCCGACAAGCACAAGCTTGCCGCCCTTGGCCAGCGAATCAAGCGCCGCCCGCGCCGTGCTGTCGCGATTGACGCAATCAAAGGCCGCGGCGACTGGCCCGCAGGCAGCGATCACGCGCGCCGCCAGATCATCGCCATTGCCGTCCACCACTTGCCGCGCCCCTGCCGCCAACGCCGCCTCGCGCTTGGCCGGGTCAATATCGACGACGACGATATTGTCGTGCTCAAAGGCCTTGAGCATCGCGATCATCATCAGGCCGATACCCCCCGCCCCGATAACCAGCACAGGTTTGCCGGGCGTTAGCGGCGCAACCTTGCTGATTGCCGAATAGCAGGTGAGGCCCGAGCAGGCGTAGGTCGCCGCCAGCGCCGGCTCGACATTGCCGGGATCGAACAGATAGCGAGCGTGCGGCACCACAACATGGCTGCCAAAGCCGCCATCGCGCACAACCCCGATGCTTCGCGGAGACAGGCACATGTTGTCGCGCTCGTTGTTGCAATCCTCGCATTCGCCGCAACCAAGCCAGGGAAAGACCACCCGCATGTCGCCGATCTTCACGCCTTGAGCATCAGGGCCCAGCGCTGCCACCCGCCCGGCGATTTCATGACCCGGCGCGCGCGGCAGTGTCACTCCGCGCTCGGCAAGCTTCATCACCTGCCCGCCGCCCATGTTGTATTCGCCCTTCCAGAAATGCAGGTCCGAATGGCACACGCCGCAATGGCTTACCTCGATCAGCACTTCGCTGCCTTGCGGCACCGGGGTCGGCATTGTGATCTCTTCGAGCGGCGCGTTCGCCTTGACTACCATCCAGCCTTTCACGACATTCTCCCT
>JANONQ010000477.1:0-2478 GCA_031420935.1 Novosphingobium sp.
TCGCCGGGCTGGATATCGACATCGATCCCGCGCAGCACATCGATGCGCACGCCGCCCTGCTCGAAGCTGCGCGTCAGGGCGCGCACCCGCACGACCGGTTCGCTTGGCGCCTCATTCATAGCGCAGCACCTGCACCGGATCAGTGCTCGCCGCCCGCAGCGCCGGGTAGAGCGTGGCGAGAAAGCTGAACACCAGCGCCATCACGCTGATCGCGGCAATCTCGACCGGGTCGCTACGGCTCGGCAGTTCGGTGAGGAAACGGATCGAGGGATCCCACAGGTTCTGCCCGGTCAGTATCTCGATCAGCCGCACCACTGGCTGGCGGAAGTACAGGAAGACGAAGCCGAGGATCAGCCCCGCAATCGTCCCCAGTGCACCGATCAGAAAGCCGGTGGTCACGAAAATCTTGAGCAGCGAGCGCCGCGTCGCGCCCATCGTCCGCAGGATCGCTATGTCGCGGGTTTTGGCGCGCACCAGCATGATCAGCGACGACAGGATATTGAACACAGCCACCAGCACGATGATCGAGAGCACCACGAACATCGCCACCCGCTCGACCGCCAGCGCCTCGAACAGTGAGGCGTTGATCGTCTTCCAATCCGAAATCACCGCCCGCCCGGCGAGTTGGCGCGCCAAAGGTGCGAGCAGTTCCTCGACGCGGTCGGGATCGTCGGTTTTCACCTCGATCATGCCAACCGCATCGCCGGTGAGCAGCAGCGTCTGCGCATCGAGCATCGGCATGACCACGAAAGTCTGGTCGTAATCATAGACCCCGATCTCGAAGATCGCCGAGACATGATAGCCGATCTCGCGCGGCACCGTGCCGAACGGGGTGGAGCGGCCCTGCGGGTTGATGATGGTGATGGTGTCGCCCACCCGCGCGCCCAGATTTTCCGCCAGCCGCGCGCCGATGGCGACATTGCCGCTGCCGGGCTGCAACTCACCGAGGGTGCCCGTCTTGATCTGCGGCGCGATGCGGCGGATGTCCTCGGGCGTATTGCCCCGTGCCAGGATCGCCTCGACCCTGCCGTTGAACGTCACCAGCAACGGCTGCTCGATCAGCGGCGAGGCGCGGACCACTCCGGGCGTCGCGCGAACTTCCTTGAGTACCTGCTCCCAATTATCCAGCCTGCCGCCATAGGCCTGGATGATGGCATGGCCGTTGAGACCGACGATCTTGTCGAACAGTTCGGCGCGAAAGCCGTTCATCACGCTCATGACGATGACCAGCGCCGCAACCCCGAGCATCACCGCGGCAAGGCTGATGCCCGCAACCAGCGCAATAAACGCCTCGCCCCGCCCCGGCAGCATGTAGCGCTTGGCGATGGTCCATTCGAAGGGGGTGAGGATCAAGCGGGAACTCTGTTCATCGTGCCGGAAGTTGGGCGCGGCTTAGGGGCAGCGCAACTGGCTGGCAAGCACCGGCGGAACTTCATCCGGCAACCGAGATAAGCAGCCGATCCACATCGCCCACCCCGTCGCAAGCGTGACCCACTGACAACGCTGGCAAATTCAATTTCGGCCCGGTCAAAATGCGGGGCAGGCTTCCCCTTGCTTTCGCCGTCAACAAGGGCCACATCGGCCCCCCTGCAAACGGCCGGGCGAATCCATGAAATTGACGCACCCCTTCCTCGACTGTGACGGCGACAAGCTGCGCGAGGAATGCGGCATCTTCGGGGTGATCGGCACCACGGAGGCCGCCGCGATGACCGCGCTCGGCCTGCATGCTCTGCAGCACCGCGGGCAGGAGGCGGTTGGCATCGTCAGCTATGATGGCAGCGAATTCTATGCACGCCGCGGCATCGGCCATGTCGCGCAGGTGTTTTCCCGTAATGAGAGCTTTGCCGAACTGCCAGGGGGCATGGCGTCCGGCCATGTCCGCTATTCTACGACCGGCGGCTCGGGGCTGAGGAACATCCAGCCGCTGTTCGCCGACCTTGCCGCCGGCGGCTTTTCGATTGCCCATAACGGCAATATTTCCAACGCGATGAGCCTCAAGCGCGAGCTGGTGAACAAGGGTTCTATCTTCCAGTCGACCTCCGACACCGAAGTCATCGTCCATCTTATCGCGACGAGCCGCTATCCGACCTTGCTCGACCGTTTCGTCGATGCGCTGCGGCTGGTGGAGGGCGCCTATTCGCTGATCTGCATGACCCCCAAGCGCATGGTCGCTTGCCGCGATCCGCTGGGCATTCGCCCGCTGGTAATGGGCAGGATCGGAGAGGCGACGGTGTTCGCCAGCGAAACTGTCGCACTCGACGTGGTCGGCGCCGATTTCGTCCGTGAGGTCGAACCGGGCGAGTTGATCGAGGTCACCCACGACGGGCGGATATCCAGCCACCGGCCGTTCCGCCAGCAGAACCCTCGTCCCTGCCTGTTCGAGCATGTCTATTTCAGCCGCCCGGATTCAGTCAGCGGCGGCAGGTCGGTATATGAGGCGCGCAAGCAGATCGGTGTGGAACTGGCCAAGGAAGCGCC
>JANONQ010000478.1:0-3504 GCA_031420935.1 Novosphingobium sp.
CCCTCGATAAAGGCGCGCGTCTGGGCCGACTGGATCGCGCTTTGCGGACGGAGATCTTCAGCTTTAACCTTGTCGTTGGTCATCGGTGTATTCCTGTGATGCTAGAACCTGACTCCGGGGCAAATCGATGGCGTTCAGACATCGACGTCGACTTCGATCCATCCAACCGTCTTCTTTTCGCCCGCCTCGTTGTCACACCAGATGTCCACGGTAAAGCGATAGCCGTTGCCCTTTGGCACCTTCTCGCGGACGACGCCGTGGGTGGTAATCACTTCATTGGCGAGCGTGGAGCCGACATATTTGCAAACTACGCGCGCATTCTTGAACATCTGCGCGCCGAAGTGATTCACGCACATCTCAGCCAGATAGGCTGACGACATTTCGCCGGTCTGAATGGGCGCCTCCAGGCCTGTGGCTGCGGCGTAAACCGGATCCCAGTGGTTGGGATTGAAGCGGCCCCAAAGCCGCGATCCCATGAGCTGGATCGCCGCCTTCTTCTTGAGCGGCTGCAGTTCGAAACCCACCGGCGTGTCCTTCGACACCAAGGGGAATGCCTCGGCAAAAGCTACGCTACCCATCAATCGTCTCCTGCATTGGCCTGCTGCACAGCTGTGTCCAGCATGAAGCCTTCATATCCTTTTGCCGCTGTCTTCTCCAATATCCGGCGGTATCCGCGAACACCTCCAGAATAAGGCATGAAAACCCTTGGCTTGCCCGGCATTTCGGCACCGAGATAATAAGACGGGGTCTTGAGGTAGAGCGTCTCCTCAGCGCGTTCGTTGACGTGCGCGACCCAGTCTCGTTCCGCTTCGGCAGTGACCTCAATCTCTGTGATACCGCGGCTGCGGGCAAACTCGAACAACGCCGCCAGCCAGTCAATCTGCTCTTCTGAAGACAAGAGCACATTGCTGAGCAACGAGGGACTGCCTGGACCGACGATGACAAACATGTTCGGGAAGCCGTGAACCCCTAAACCAAGGAAGCTGGTCGGGCCTGCCGACCACTTCTCACGAAGCGTCAAGCCGCCGCGCCCGACGATTTCCGGCTTGAGCAGAGATCCGGTGAACGCATCGAACCCGGTCGCGTAAATGATGACATCGAACGGAATTTCTGCTGCGGAGGTTCGGATCCCGAGCGGGGTGATTGCTTCTATCGGCGTCTCGCTGATATCGACCAGATCGACATTGGCGCGGTTGAAAGCGGGGAAATAGCCGCTGTCGACCGAGGGGCGCCGGGTGCCGAACGGAAAACCCCTCGGCGTCAGTTTCTCCAGCACAGCCGGATCGTCGACCTGCTCGGCGATCTTTGACCGGATGAACTCGGACGCGGTCTCGTTCGATCGTTCGTCCAGCAGGATGTCTTTGAAGGTCAGCGCGAAACCGAAGCCGAGCCGGTTCCACGCCGTCTCGTAGGCGGCTTGACGTTCTGCCTCGGGAACATCGATTGCCGAGCGCGTGTCGGGGACGAAGCCGAGGCCGCTGGGCGAATTACGGGCTGCCTCGCGCCGCTCACGATAGTTTGCCTTGCCCGTGCGGTCTTCCTCGTCGGACATGGGAGCATTCGCGGCTGGAATTGAGAAGTTGGCGGTTCGTTGGAACACCGATAAATGCGATGCCACCTGCGCGATCACCGGGGTCATCTGCACACCGGATGATCCCGTGCCGATGATTGCCACGCGCTTGCCAGCCAGATCGACATCGTCCTTGGGCCACTTCGCACTATAAATGATGCGCCCGCCGAATGTTTCCTGCCCGGGGTAAACGGTATCCTTCGGCGTCGACAGCTGCCCCACCGCCAGGATCAGTTTGCCAGCTTGCCAGCGCCGCGCGCCTTCATTCCCGCCGCCGTCAACCTCAATATCCCACAGCGCGCGCGTTTCATCATAGGTGGCGCGCGTAACCTGCGCATTGAATGTGATATCGCGGCGCAGGTCAAAGCGATCGACGACATGGCTGACATAGCGCAGGATTTCGGGCTGCGTGGCGTATCGCTCGCTCCACCGCCACTCCTGCTCGAGTTCCGGCGAAAACCGATAGGAATAATCGAAGCTTTCGACATCGCAGCGCGCGCCGGGATATCGGTTGAAATGCCACACCCCGCCCACGTCATCGCCCGCCTCCAGCACCGCGACCGACATTCCCATCGACCGCAGTGTATACAGCGCGCGAAGGCCGGCAAAACCGGCGCCAATTACAACAGCATCAACTCGCACAGCCATAGAGCTTCTATCCTTATCTTCCCTGATGTGTCACACGGATGGCAGATCGTCAACGCAGTCGTGGAATATAGGTCAATGACAGAGCATTTCGAACCGCCGCTCCGTAAAATCGCCATCGTCACCGGCGGTGCGCGCGGCATTGGCGCCGCCATTGCGCGCCGCCTGGCGCATGACGGTCATGACGTAGCGATCATCGATCTGGAGCGGGAAGCCTGTGCAGATACCGTCGCCGCCATTGCGGCCACCGGCCGGCGCAGCGTCGCGGTCGCCGCCGACGTTTCGGACGAAGCGGCCGTGCGGCGCGGTGTTGCCGAGGTCGTCGATGCTTTGGGCGCCCCCACAGTGCTGGTGAACAATGCCGGGATCATTCGCGATCGAACCCTGGCGAAGCTGACGTTCGATGATTGGGAGAGCGTCATCAACGTCAATCTGCGATCGGTCTTTCTGATGTGCCGCGAAGTGCAGGGTTACATGCGCGAGGCGCGCTGGGGCCGGATCGTCAACCTTTCCAGCATCGCTGCGCTCGGGGCATTCGGCGAGGCCAATTACGCTGCGGCGAAGGCCGGGATACAGGGCCTCACCAAGACGATCGCAATCGAACTGGGCCGGTTCGGCGTCACCGCCAATGTGGTTGCCCCCGGGTTCGTGGTTACCGACATGACCCGCGAGGTCGCAGCGCGGATGAACGTGACAATCGAATCGATGACCGAAGCGATGATGCGGGACATTCACGTTGGACGACCGGGTGCGCCCGACGATATCGCCAACGCCGTAGCCTTCTTTGCCGATGTCCGCTCAAGCTTCGTGACGGGCCAAGTCCTCTACGTCGCCGGCGCACCGCGCGGGTGAGGTTGGTTGCGGTCGAACTGGCGGCGTCAGCGTATTAACCGCATTCTTTCGATCAAGAGCGATGGCCTTGCTGATCGCGTGTGGCTTTTTGCCCACAGGCGCGGACAAATGCACACGTAACAGTGAAAAACGTCAACGGAACCGTTGACATGGCGGCTCGCCACTTTATTTCCCGCCAATCAATAAATCTACAGGTCTGCCATGGGGAGAAGCAACATGACAATTCGGAACTCTGCTCTGCGAACAGCGCTGTTCGCTGCGCTTGTAACCGGCACCAGCGGCGTTGCGCTGGCGCAAGCCGATACCAGTTCGACCGCGAATGAAGCCAGCGAGCCACAGGGTGGTCTTGCCGACATCATCGTCACGGCAACCAAGCGCAGCGAAAATCTGCAGGACGTGCCGGTCAGCATCTCGGCGATCGGCAACGAGCAGCTCGC
>JANONQ010000479.1:0-1559 GCA_031420935.1 Novosphingobium sp.
GCAAGCCGCACAAGACCGGTCTCGCGGCGATGCGCATGCTGGAGAAGGAGGGCTTCGCCTATGAAGGCTATATCGACATCTTCGACGGCGGCCCGACGATGGCGGCAGCGACCGATTCAATCGCCACCATCTGCCATGCGCAATCCGCGCGGCTGACGGGACCCGCGCCCGAAGGTGAGGGTGTGCCCAGTCTGGTCGCGCATGGCCGGCTTGCCGATTTTCGCGCCTGCTATGGCGAGGTGACGCAGTCCGACGGCGGCATCAAGCTGGACGAGGCGGCAGCGGGCTTGCTCGGCGTTGCCCCGGGCGATGTCATAACTCATGTGCCCCGTTGAGTGCCATGCAGCGCGAGATCAACTTCGATGGCATCGTCGGCCCGAGCCACAATTTTGCCGGGCTAAGCCTCGGCAATCTGGCGGCGACGCGCAATGCCGGCGAGACTTCCCGGCCCCGCGATGCGGCGCTGGAGGGCATTGCCAAGATGCGCGTCGCTCTCGATCTAGGCCTCGCGCAGGGCATTCTCCTGCCGCATGACCGCCCGAACTGCCAGTGGCTGGCGCTGCTGGGCACCACCATCGAGCATGCGACTCCCGGCCTGCGCGCCAATGCCCTGTCCGCCTCGGCGATGTGGGCGGCCAATGCCGCGACGGTCTCGCCGGCGCCCGATACCGCCGATGGCCGCTGCCACCTGACCGTCGCCAATCTGGGTGCCATGCCGCATCGCAGCCATGAATGGGCAGGGGCGCTGGCGCAATTGCGTCTGGCCTTTGCCGACAGCGACCACTTCGCCCTGCACGGCCCGGTCCCCGCCCCGTTCGGCGACGAGGGCGCCGCCAACCATTCGCGGCTTACCTCCGCGCATGACGCGCCCGGCATCGAGCTGTTCGTCTACGGGACAAGCGGCGGCCCGTTTCCCGCGCGCCAGCATGTCGAGGCAAGCGCGGCGGTCGCGCGGCTGCATGGGCTCGATCCAAAGCGCGCGATCTTCGCCCGGCAATCGCCCGAAGCGATCGCCGCCGGCGCGTTTCATGCCGATGTCGTGATGGTGGCGAATGAGCATGTGCTGTTCGTCCATGAACAGGCCTTCGCCGATCCCGCCGAGGTTTATGGGGCGCTGCGGCGCCAGCTTCCCGAGGTCGAGATCATCGCGGTGCCGGCAAGTGTCGTAAGCCTGGCCGAAGCCGTCGCCACCTATCTGTTCAACGCTCAACTGGTGAGCCTGCCCGAAGGCGGCATGGCGCTGATCCTGCCGACCGAGGCGCGCGGCAATCCCCGCGTCTGGTCCTGGCTTGAGGATCTGGCGGCGCGCAATGGCCCGGTTCGCATGCTGGTGCCGGTTGCGGTGCGGCAATCGATGGCCAATGGCGGCGGCCCGGCCTGTCTGCGCCTGCGCGTCGTGGCAGACCCGGCGGCGGTCGACCCGCGGTTCCTTGTCGATCATGCCAGGCTCGACCGGATCGAGGAGGTCGTGCGACGTCATTGGCCCGAAATCATCGCCGCCGATGACCTCGCCAGGCCCGCCCTCTGGGCCGACATTACTCATGCCCGCTCGGCACTGC
>JANONQ010000480.1:0-2368 GCA_031420935.1 Novosphingobium sp.
TTCTCGGCCTTCTTGCCCTTCTTGGCGTCCGTGAAGCTCTTCTGTCCGGCGGCAATGCGCGCCACGGCCTCGTCGACTTCGGCCTCGCTGACCGGCACCACCAGCTTGTCCAGCTTGAGCCCTTCAAGCGAAGGCGCGGCAACCTGGGGCAGGACTTCAAGGCTCACCGAAAGCTGGGCATCCTTGCCCTGCTCATAGCCTTCTTCCAGCTTCACTTCCGGCTGCATCGCCGGGCGCAGCTTCTGCTCGGCGACGAGCTTGTCCATTGCTTCGCGAATCGTCGTGTTGAGCGCGTCCTGATGGAGCGCTGGGCCATGCATCTTCTTGACGAGATTGGCCGGCACCTTGCCCGGGCGGAAACCCGGCATGCGCACCTGCGGTGCCATCCGCTTGACCTCGCCCTCGATCCGCTCGGCGATATCGCTGGCGAGGATTTTCACCGAATAGGCGCGCCTCAGACCATCATTGGTGGTTTCGACAATTTGCATGACCGGAAAATGCCTTTTTTCATACGCCGCCGCGCAACGCCCGCGAGATAGGCTTGCGCAAAACTGGTGCGGGCGAAGGGATTCGAACCCCCACATCTTACGATACTGGTACCTAAAACCAGCGCGTCTACCAGTTCCGCCACGCCCGCGGGGAGACGAAGCCCGAAAAATATCAGGAACGCGCCATTAGTAGCAGCGCGGGAAAAGGGCAAGCGTCAGAGCGCGGTTTCGTTGTTCGCCGGCTGCGGATCGCTTTAGAGCAAGCCGAGCAACCTGCTGATCCGGGCCAGCAGGCCCAGATTGTCCTCGCCGCCAGGGCGAATTTGCGCCGCAGCCGGCTTGGGACACTCGAGGCAATAGGCCTGCACGCCAGAGCGGCCCAGAAGTTGCTCGGCACCTGCCAGCGCCTCGCCAATCGCCGCCCGCTGCTGCGCCGCGACCAGCCCGGCCCAATCGCGCGCCTCGGCGGGAAGTGCGCTTTCGTCGTCGCCGGAGAGCTTGTCCAGGAGCATCGCGTAGGGATCGGGCCCTGCGCCAAGATAGAGCGGATGCCAGCCGCCCGGCTCCAGCTTCGCCGCCTGCGCCGCATAGGCGAGCGCCGCGTCGAGCCCGCCGAACTGGTCGACCAGCCCGTTCTGGCGCGCTGTGCCGCCGTCCCACACCCGGCCCTGGGCGATGGCGTCGATCTGCTGCGGACTGCGGCCGCGCGCCTGGCCGACCAGGCCGAGGAATTGCGCGTAGCTGTGTTCGACATTGGACTGGAGCATGGCCGAGACTTGCGGCGACAGCCCGCCGATCGGATCAGGCTGGCCGGACAGCGGGGTAGTCTGTACGCCGTCAGAGGTAATGCCGATCTCGCCCAGTGCGCGCTCGAAGCTGGGAACTATCGCAAACACGCCGATCGAGCCGGTGACCGTGCCCGGCTCGGCGAATATCCGGCTTGCCGGGGTCGATACCCAATAGCCGCCGCTTGCCGCCAGATTGGCCATCGACACTATCACCGGAATGCCCTTGGCCTTGTGCCGCAAAATCGCGTTGCGGATCTGTTCGGAGGCAAAGATCGAACCGCCCGGCGAATCGACGCGGACCACCAGCGCGGCAAGGTCTTCCTCCAGCGCCTCATCAAGCAGTTTTTCAATCCGGTCGCCGCCTGCGGTTCCCGGCCCGGCGTCGCCATCGACGATCTCGCCGGCAATGGTGACCACACCGATTTTTTTGCCGGGCTTGGCCGGCAGGTTGGCGGTGGTCCAGGTCTTGAGACTGGTATGGGCAAAGCCGCCGGGCCGTTCATCGCGGGCATCTTCACCGGCGATTTCGGCCACCCGCCGGCCGAAGGCGACATTGTCGCCAAGCCGATCAACCAACCCCGCCTGCAGCGCCGCCTTTGCCGCATCGCCCCCGGCCGCCGCGATCCAGGCCGCCGGATCGCCGGTGACCAGCGCGATATTGGCTTTCGGGCGCGCGCGGACAACATCGGCGCGCCAGCTGTCCCACAGCTCGCCGTAGAGCGCGGCGCTTGCCAGACGTGATGCGGGCGAAAGATCATTGCGCAGATAGGGTTCGACCGCGCTTTTGTAGGTGCCAACGCGGAAGACATGCGCCGTGATCTTGAGCTTCTCGAGCAGCTGGCCGTAGAATAGCGACTTGCCGCCCGGGCCGAGCACGAATGCACCACCCATCGGATCGAGCCAGACTTCGCTGGAATGCGCCGCCAGCAGCAGTGCATCATCGCTGTACAGCCGGGCAAAGGTCAGCACCGGCTTCTTCGCCGCCCGCGCCTGATCCAGTGCCGCGCCGATCTCCTGCATGTTGACCAGTCCGCCGCCGGTAAAGCTCGACAGATCGAGTACCACCGCCTTGATACGATCGTCTTTCGCCGC
>JANONQ010000481.1:0-2337 GCA_031420935.1 Novosphingobium sp.
GCCGCGATCGCATCAAGCCGCACCGGGCCCTGCCGCCAAGTGTCGGCAAGGTGTTGCAGGGCGCGGATGGTATAGCGGGTCTTCTGGGAAAGCATGGACGGGGCAGTGAGCGCCTCTTGCCCGGAAATGTCAATCTTGCCGGTAGAAAGATCGCGCCAATCAGCGCGCGGCTGTCGCCGGAGCGTGCTTGTTCATCAGATCATAGGCCCGGCGATACCATTCGTTGCCGGCATGATTGGCGCCGAGCACCGCAGCAGCCTTCTGCGCCTCTTCCGGAATGCCCAGCGACAGATAGCTTTCAACCAGCCGGTACAGCGCCTCGGGCGCGTGGCTGGTGGTCTGATAGCTTTCGATCACTGTGCGGAAGCGCGTCGTCGCCGCCAGCCATTTGCCCGAGCGCTGATACGAGCGGCCGATGGTCATTTCCTTGCCGGCAAGATGATCGTTGACCAGATCGAGCTTGAGCCGCGCGTCGGCGGCATAGGTCGTGCCCGGATAGCGGCGGACCAGTTCGGTCAATGCGGTCAGCGCCTGCTGGGTGACCTTCTGGTCGCGGGTGACGTCGCTGATCTGCTCGTAATAAGACAGCGAAATGAGATAATAGGCATAGGGCGCGTCCCGATTGCCAGGATGGATCGAGAGGAACCGCTGCGCCGACTGGACCGCCTTGGCATAGTCGCGCGCCGCGTAATAGCTGAACGCGCTCATCAGCTGGGCCCGGCGCGCCCAGGGCGAATAGGGGTGCTGGCGCTCCACTTCATCAAACAGCGCCGCCGCCTGCTTGGTGTCGCCGCGGTCAAGCCGGTCCTTGGCGGCTTGATAGAGGGTATCGACATCGCGCGCGACATAGGCGGTATCGCGGTTCTTATCCCCCTTCCCGCCGCAACCGGCAGTCAGGAGAATTGCGCCCGTGGCAAGAGCGAAAACGGCGTGGTGAAGGGGCGATCTGTTTAGCATGGGGGTGCCTATAGCCAGCCGCGTCCTGAACGCCAAGTGAAGTTGCACAGGCGCGGGCGCTTGTCAGCCGAACTGTTCGGCGGAAGAGGTCGGCCCTGCTGAGTTCAGTCCATATGCCGAAGTCCCGCGCGCAGATAATCCCAGCCGGTTAGCAGGGTCAGCGCTGCCGCGGCCCATAAGGTCACGAGTCCGACTGTATGGGGGACGTTCGCCTCCAGACCGGGCAGTGCAATGGTCCAACGCGGCAAGGCCTGGCCAAGTATGAGCGCGCCGAGCGAGATCATCTGGAAGGCCGTTTTCCATTTGGACAGCTGGCTCACCGGCACCGATATCCTGAGGCCGCCAAGAAACTCGCGCAGGCCGGAAACAGCAATCTCGCGCATGAGGATGACAAGCCCGGCAATGACATGCATGTCTCCGACATAGGGGCCGCGCAGCACGCCTTGCGCGCTCAGCACGAGAATCACCGCAGCGACCATGATCTTGTCGGCAATCGGATCGAGAAACACGCCCAGTTTCGAGACCGTCCCCTGTGCCCGCGCGACATAGCCATCGAAATAATCGGTTAGGCCCATGAGACAATAGACGCCGAAGGCGAACGCATAGCCTGCCTCCCATTTCGGCCACCACAGCAGCGCGACCAGGACCGGCACCGTGAAGATGCGCGACAGGGTGAGAATGTTTGGCAAGGTCAGCATTGCGGAGGCCTCATAGCCGGGATGCGGCCGGTGCAAAAGTGCGGATCCGGGCTTGTGAGACGCCGCGTTACCGCTACGGTTGCCGCCGGGTAAAGTTTTCCTGAAGCGGGGACATGACAACATCGACGCATCTGGTGAGGAGGCGCCGGTTCCTCCCGCTGTTCGCTACCCAATTGCTGGGCGCATTCAACGATAATCTCTTCAAGAACGCTATGGTGCTGTTTGTCGTTTACAGCGTTTACAATTCCGAAGCCGAGGAAGCGAAATTCAGCGCCATCGCCTCAGGCCTCTTCATCATACCGTTTTTTGTGCTGTCGGCGCTGGCCGGGCAACTCGCCGACATGCGCGACAAGGCGCGGATCATCCGGATCGTCAAATTCTGCGAAATCCCGATCATGCTGGTCGGCAGCGCCGGGCTGCTGCTGGCCTGGAAGGGCATCGCGGTGTCGAGCATAGCCATTCCGCTGATGCTGCTGGCACTTTTCGCAATGGGGGTTCACTCGACTTTTTTCGGCCCGATCAAATATGCGATCCTGCCGCAACATCTCCGCCCCGCAGAAGTGCTGGCCGGAACCGGGCTTGTCGAGGCGGGCACCTATATCGCGATCCTTGGGGGCACGATTCTCGCCGGCTGGATTGATGTCCAGTGGGTTGCCGGTGCAGTCGTCACAATCGCCATCCT
>JANONQ010000482.1:0-1829 GCA_031420935.1 Novosphingobium sp.
CGCCAGCACTGCGCTGGCGACCATCGACCACACCGCCACAACGCCAACTCCTGCGAGTTGTGCACCGAACTGGCTCGCCATATCTTTGCCTTCGGCATAGCCGGTGCCGCCAAGGGCGGGCGAGAGGAACACGGCCAGCAGCAGCGATCCGGTCATGCCGCCGACGCCATGAACGGCAAAGACGTCGAGCGAATCGTCAATTCTAAGCTTCTGTTTGACCAGCTGGATCATCGGGTAGCAGACACCAGCGGCGATCATGCCGATGAGCATGGCCGCGCCCGGCGAGACGAAGCCAGCAGCCGGCGTGATGGTTGCCAGCCCGGCGACGGCACCGGTGGCGAAGCCGACGCTGGTTGGCTTGCCGACAGTGAGGCGCTCGATCAGCAGCCAGACCATTGCGGCGGCGCAGGCGGCGGTGTGAGTGTTAATAATCGCGGCGGCGGCATCGTCGCTCGCCGCCAGAGCGGAGCCGCCGTTGAAGCCGAACCAGCCGACCCACAGCAGCGCCGCGCCAACCAGCGTCAGTGAGGGACTGTGCGGCAGCATCAGGGTCCGGGGGAAGCCCTCCCGCTTGCCCAGCAGCAGCGCTATGACCAGGGCCGAGACGCCGGCGGTGGTGTGGACGACAATGCCGCCGGCAAAGTCCAGCGTGCCCAGCTGGCTCGCCAGCCAGCCGCCGCCCCACACCCAGTGCGCGACCGGGGCATAGACCAAGAGGCCCCACAGCGCGCAGAAGCCGATCACCCAGCCGAAACGCGCGCGGTCCACCCAGGCGCCAGCCATCAGGGCGGGGGTGATGGCGGCGAAGGTTAGCTGGAACAGGGCAAAGGCGCTCTCGGGCACATTATAGCCCTCGCGCAGAGTGCCGAGGTTGCCGAGCATCCAGTTGTTAGCAGCCCCCATCCAGCCGCCGAACGTGCCGGTGCCGACCGGCCCGAAAGCGATTGAGTAGCCACAGACAATCCACAGCAACGAAGCCACCGCTGCAATCGCGCCGCATTGCACCATCACCGAAAGGATATTCTTGGACCGAAGTAGGCCGCCGTAGAACAGGGTAAGCCCCGGCATGGTCATCATCAGCACCAGCGCCGCGGAAATCAGCACCCAGGCGGTGTCGCCGCTGTCGGCGGTATCGGCAGCAACCTCCTGCGCATAGGCCAGCCCGGGCGCGGCAATCGCGGCCGCAGCCAACAGGAGCGCGAAAGGTTTGCGCATCACGGATATCCCCTACCACCGGGCGCGATTTCGCGCCGCGAGTCCCTTGGCGGGCGTCTAGAGCAAGGAGCGGCGGTGAGACAAGCGGTCAATCCCGCCGGTAGGCAGGCGCGGCGGTGTTATGCCCAGCCTTCGAGCACCTGATCGGGCGGGCGGTGGCCGTCGGCCCAGAAGCGGATGTTGGCGATCACCCGCTCGCCCGAAGCTTCGCGCCCCTCCACCGTGGCGCTGCCCAGATGCGGCATGGCGACGACATTGGGCAGGGCGAGAAGACGCGGATCGACCGCCGGTTCATGCGCGAACACGTCCAGCCCGGCTCCGCCGAGGCGGCCATCGCCAAGCGCCGCGATCAGCGCCTCCTCGTCGATCAGATCGCCGCGCGCGGTGTTGATGACATATGCGCCCGGTTTCATCGCTGCGATCCGCCTGGCATTCAGGATGCCCCTAGTCTCCGCGCTCGCTGGGCAGTGCAGCGTGACGATGTCGGCCCGGGCCAGCATCGCATCGAGATCGGGCTCATAGCGCGCGCCGAGCATGTTCTCGAGCGCGGAAGGCAGGCGGTGGCGGTTGTGATAGACCACATCGAGGCCAAAGCCGCGCGCGCGGTGGGCGAC
>JANONQ010000483.1:0-1588 GCA_031420935.1 Novosphingobium sp.
GCTGACCACTCTCCAGGAACTGCGCGGGTTCGAGGAGAAGATTGGCAAGCGCCGCCCGACCGGCGATGATTATGCAATGAATGTCCATGGACGCAACTGGCTTGAGGATCGCGAGGAGAGGAGAGACTTCTCGGGCCGTGAGCCGGAAGTCATCGTTGTCGGGGCGGGCCATTCGGGATTGACCGCAGCCGCGCGTTTACGGCAACTGGGCGTCGATGTGCTGGTGGTTGAGAAGCAGCCGCGCGTTGGCGATGTCTGGCGTAATCGTTATCGCTCGCTGACGCTGCACAACGGGATCACGGCCAACCACTTCCCATACCTGCCGTTCCCGAAAACCTGGCCGGTGTGGCTGTCAAAGGATCAGCTTGCGCTATGGCTGGAGGTTTATGCCGAGTGCATGGAACTGGATATATGGACATCCACCGAGATGTGCGGCGCGTCCTATTGCGATGCGGATCACCGATGGACGGTGGATATGCGGCTGCCGGACGGGTCGGTGGTGCAGAAGCATTGTCGGCATATCGTGGTGGCGAGCGGCGTAAGCGGCAGCATCCCCAATCGCCCCCTGCTGCATGGGCTTTCGCAGTTCAAGGGCGCGGTGGTGCATTCCAGCGCGTTCGAGGGCGGCGAGATTTATGCAGGAAAGACCGCGATTGTCGTTGGCACAGGCAACAGCGGTCATGACATTGCGCAAGATCTGGTAGTCAAGGGCGCCAAATCGGTTTCCATGCTGCAACGCGGACCGACCTGCGTCATCAGCCTTAAACCAGGCGCAGAGATGGTCTACGCCATTTATGGTGAGGGGCAATCGACCGAGGATGTCGATCTGCTCGCCGCCGCCACTCCATTTCCACTCCTGACGGAATCCTATCGGTGGATCACACGAAAGGCGGCGGAGCTCGATCAAGACTTGCTGCAGGGCCTGAACGCGCGGGGTTTCAAGACCTTTTTCGGCCCTGACGAAACCGGCTTTCAGATGATGTATATGCGGGGCGGGGGGGGCTATTACATCGACGTGGGCTGTTCAAAATATATCGCTGACGGCACCATCGCCATTCTCCAGCTGGAGGATAGCGTCGGGTTCGTTGCCGATGGACTGCAGATGAAGGATGGCGCCACCGTGCCGTGCGACGTCGTCGTGCTCGCGACCGGCTTCCAGAACATGCAGGAGAACATCCGCGCCATGTTCGGCGATGCGGTGGCTGACAATGTCGGCAAGGTGTGGAATTTCGACGCCGACCATCAGATGCGTGCGATGTGGCGGCGCACAGGGCAAAAAGGGCTCTGGATCACCGGCGGTTCGTTGCTCGATTCGCGAATTTATTCAAAGTTTATGACGCTCGAGATCAAGGCGGAACTGGAGGGACTTTTGCCGGAAAGGGAGGCGTTGCCACTTCGGGCGGGTGCTCGCGAGGCTGAACTTGCGGTTGGGAAGACATAGGTTCAGCAAGGTCAAAGGTCGGCTGCGTCGTCCGCAGGCCGGTCATAATCCAAAGCCAGATTAAGGAAGCATTCCAATGACAGGCGTCGAACGCATTCCAGAAGAAAATTATACCCCGCTGAAGGCAAAGGACGCGCCTGACATGGC
>JANONQ010000484.1:0-5644 GCA_031420935.1 Novosphingobium sp.
GTCGGCGCCTTCCATCCGCGCCTGAAGGAAGCGGCGCTCCTCGACATCGGCGACATGCATGTATTCGAGGCCGACTTTGCCGCAATAATTGGCGCGCAGGATGGCGACAATCTCGCTCACGCTTGCCCAATCGACGCCGAGTGTGCCGCCGATATACAGCTTGCGGTCGAGATCGTGGGGGCCGAAGCCGTGGAATTCCGGTGCCAGGTCGGCGGGCAGGTCCTGCTTGGCAAGGCCGAGGGGGTCGAGA
This sequence comes from Novosphingobium sp., assembly GCA_031420935.1. Taxonomy (GTDB): domain Bacteria; phylum Pseudomonadota; class Alphaproteobacteria; order Sphingomonadales; family Sphingomonadaceae; genus Novosphingobium. The sequence goes on from JANONQ010000484.1 coordinate 251, forward strand.
TTGGCGGCGAGGTGCCCGCGCACCCGGTAAGTGCGGATCAGCATCATCGCCCGGATCGAATCGGCGGCGGCACGTTCCACCGCCTTCTCGTCAAGCGGTGTGCCGGCCTTTTCCGCCGATGCCAGAATCGCCGCCTTCAGCGCCAGCGGATCGAGCGCCTGGGTGAGGTCATCCTCCGCCGCGCCGCCGACCAGCGGCCAATTGGCGCGCTGCCAGCTCGGGCCGGGTTGCTGGCCAGTATCAACGGCGTCCGGCAGGAACTTCAAACTCTCGCTGCCCATTGGAACTACCTTTCCGCGCCGGAGTGAGCCCGGTGCCAGCAAGCAATCAGTCCAGGGCTTTGCGGTTCCCGGTCGGGAAGGCTCATGCCCTCAATATGGTTAACCGCCGGTTGGCGGTACTCTCAGGCAAGTTCCCTAAGCAGCCCGGCGAGCGTGGTGCCGAGTTCGGCCGGCGAGGGCGATACGCGGATGCCCGCTGCCTCCATCGCCGCGATCTTGTCTTCCGCGCCGCCCTGGCCGCCCGAGACGATCGCTCCGGCATGGCCCATGCGGCGGCCCGGAGGCGCGGTGAGGCCGGCGATGAAGCCGACCATCGGCTTCTTGCGCCCGCGCTTCGCCTCGTCGGCAATAAACTGGGCCGCTTCTTCCTCGGCCGAGCCGCCGATCTCGCCGATCATGATGATCGAGCGGGTGGCGTCGTCGGCGAGGAACAACTCCAGCACGTCGATGAAATTGGTGCCGTTGACCGGATCTCCGCCAATGCCGACCGCAGTGGTCTGGCCAAGGCCGACCTGGGTGGTCTGGTGGACGGCTTCGTAGGTCAATGTGCCGGAGCGGCTGACGACGCCGACCGAACCCTTGAGGAAGATCGAGCCGGGCATGATCCCGATCTTGCACTCGCCCGGGGTCAGCACGCCGGGGCAATTCGGCCCGATCAGCCGCGAGGCGGTGCCGCTCAGCGCGCGCTTGACCCGCACCATGTCGAGCACCGGAATGCCTTCGGTGATGGCGACGATCAGCTCGATCCCGGCGTCGATGGCTTCAAGGATAGCGTCGGCAGCGCCCGCAGGCGGCACATAGATGCAGCTGGCGGTGGCGCCCGTCGCGGCCCTGGCTTCGGCGACGGTGTCGAACTGCGGCAGGTTCAGGTGGTTGGTGCCGCCTTTGCCCGGGGTAACGCCAGCAACCATCTGCGTGCCGTAATCCAGCGCCGCCTGGGTGTGGAAGCTGCCGGTCGCGCCGGTCATCCCTTGGGTGATGACCTTGGTTTGTGCGTTTACGAGGATGGACATGGGGCTCCAGTCAGTTCGGCGTGGTTTTAAAAGGGTTGATCACGGTTACGTCGCCGTAGCGCTGGCCGTCGTTAAGGTCTTCAGTGTAAAGGAGGTCGGCGTCGCCCTCGTGTGCAGCAGCAATTATAGCCCCATCCCAGTAGCTGATTTTGTAACGGCGGGCGATTGCGACGCCCGCTTTTGCGAGGTCGCCATCCACAGGGATGCAAGGCTGTATCGCTATGCGGTCAAGCCATTCGTCGGCTTCTTCTGCGGCCAATTTGTAAGGACCGTCCTTGACGGCGTTATGATAAAACTCTGCGAGAACTTGCCCTGACGTCAGGAAGTCGTGATCGCTGATCAAGTTGAGCGCGATGGGACGCTTGGCGGCTTCGTCGCCGACAAGTTTGGTGCGCGCGGCATACAGCAACACATTCGTATCGAAAAACAGTCCGGCCATCAGATTTTGTTCAGCCGATCGAAGCGGGGACCGGTATAACAATCCTCGCGGTTCCAGCGCCAACCGCCCTTGCCCTGCAGGTCGTCATTAGCCATGTTCTCGGCACCTTTGGCAGCCATCCAAGCGCGCGCCTGACGGCGACGCTCGGCAAGCCCGGTCGACTCTTCCATAAAGTCGCGGATCAACGCGTTGACCGAAGTGCGCTTTTCGGCGGCCACCACACGAAAGCTGGCAAGCAGATCCTCGTCGATAGCGAGCGTGATGTTCTTGGTCATGATCGACTTCCACAGTTACACAGGATATGTGTAAAATAGGATTGCGCCGGAATCATGTCAATGCACTGCCTGGGTGATGACCTTGGTGTGCTTGTCGACCAGGATGGACATTACTTACTCTCCGTGGGAGCAGAAATTGCGCGGTTTCGGCGCAGCGTGAGATAGTTGAGAAGTCCAGGCCCGGATGCAACTGCGATGGACGCTAGGCTGCCGAATAGGATCGGCGGTACGATGACACCCCAAGAAGTCCCCCACATCACAAACGCGAGTGGGATAATGGCAAGGAAAGTAAAGACGCCGAATATCAGTAGACCGACGCCAAGCCGGTATCGAAAAATGGCGCGGTTGCGATTCATTAGCCAAGCGAACCATCAATCGCCCGACAGGCGACCAGCAGTTCTTTGACCGCATCGACGCTGACCTGCAGCCCGGCCTTGTCCTCGGCGTCGAGTTCGATCTCGATGATCTGCTCGGCCCCGCCCGCGCCGATCATCACCGGGACGCCGACATACAGCCCGTCGAGGCCGTACTGCCCGCTGACATGCGCGGCGCAGGGGAGGATGCGTTTCTGGTCGCTGAGATAGGCTTCGGCCATGGCGATGCCCGATGCGGCAGGCGCGTAGAACGCCGAGCCGGTGCCGAGCAGCGCGACGATCTCGCCGCCGCCGCCGCGCGTACGCTCGACGATCGCGTCGATCTTGTCCTGGCTGGAGAGCCCCATCTTGACCAGATCGGGCACCGGGATGCCGTTGACGGTCGAATAGCGCACCACCGGGACCATCGTATCGCCATGGCCGCCGAGCACGAAGGTGTTCACATCGCGCACCGAGACCGAGAATTCGTCGGCGATAAAGTGGCTGAACCGCGCGCTATCGAGCACGCCTGCCATGCCAACCACCATGTGGTGCGGCAGGCCGGAGAATTCGCGCAAGGCCCAAACCATCGCGTCGAGCGGGTTGGTGATGCAGATCACGAATGCGCCCGGCGCGTTGGCCTTGATGCCCTCGCCGACCGCTTTCATGACTTTCAGATTGATGCCGAGCAGATCGTCGCGGCTCATCCCGGGCTTGCGCGCGACCCCGGCGGTGACGATGATCACGTCGGCCCCGGCGATGTCCGCGTAATCGTTCGAGCCGGTGATCTTCGCGTCGAAGCCTTCGACAGGTCCGCATTGCGACAGATCGAGCGCCTTGCCCTGCGGTACGCCTTCGACCACATCGAACAGGACGATATCGCCCAGTTCTTTCTGCGCCGCGAGATGGGCGAGAGTGCCGCCAATATTGCCGGCGCCGATGAGGGCGATCTTTTTGCGTCCGGAGGTTTGGGCCATGCTGGTCAGGTCCTTCATTATGGCGCGGACAGAGTCAGCAACGGCAGCCTGCAAAGTCCCGCGCGAAAGCAGGCCGCTCACGGAACGCTGCGTGCCCTAGGCCGGTGACAATCGCATTGCAACCGCGAATAGGCGCGATAGCCACAGCGAACTTTGCTAATAGTTCTCAATTGCAAATTTGATTTTCACGGTTCCGCACCGTGCGGTTGCAAACGGCGGGCGAGCAGTCCCGCTATCCAGCCTTGCGCTGCTTGGCGGGCTCCGTCTCGCGCTCTTTGGCGAGCATCATCGCGGCGAGGTAATCCGGCACCGCGCGGCTGAAATGATAGCCCTGACCCAGGTTGCAGCCGGCCGCGCGCACAGCTTCGACCTGCTCGATGGTCTCTAGCCCCTCTGCGACAATATCCATGCCTAATGACGCGGCCATGCCGGAAACCGCGCGGATGATCGCGTCGCTCTTCTTGCCCGCGAGTGCGCCAGAGACGAAGCTGCGGTCGACCTTGATCTTGGAGAAGGGATATTTGTTGAGATAGCCGAGCGAGGAATAGCCCGTCCCGAAATCGTCGAGAGCGAAGCGTACCCCGGCGTTGCTGAGCTCGGTTATGAAGTCCTCGGTATTCTGGCTGTGCTCGAGCAGTACAGTCTCGGTAATTTCGAGCTCGAGCCGGTGTGGATCGAGCCGGGCCTCGCGCAGCGCATTGAGCACGCCCAGCGCCGCGCCGGGCGCGCGAATTTGCAGCGGAGAGAGGTTGACCGCGATGGTGACGTCTTCCGGCCAGGTGGCCGCAGCCTTGGCCGCCTGGACCGTAATCCAGTTACCCAGCGTGATAATCGCGCCGGTTTCTTCGGCCACCGGAATAAATTCATCGGGCATAAGCTCGCCCTTCTCCGGGTGGAACCAGCGCACCAGCGCCTCGAATGTCTTGATCCGCCCGGTATCGAGATCGATGATTGGCTGGAAAAAGATCGACAGCTCGTTGCGTTGCAAGGCGATGCGCAGCTCGGCCTCGATCTCGCGCCGGCGCACCAGCTTGCGGGTCATAGAGGGTTCGAAAAAGCTGACCTGTTTGCGGCCGTTGACCTTGGAATGATACAGCGCCAGATCGGCACCCTGCAGCAGCGTGTCGATGTCCTCACCGTCGTCCGGCAGCATGGCTATGCCCATCGACGAATGGATCTCCAGGCGGTTGCCATCGATCCGCATCGGCCTGGTGATCTCGTTCATCATCTGCAGCGCCAGGCCTTCCACCGCCGCGTCATCCGCGGCCTCGCAGGCAACGATGAATTCATCGCCGCCGAACCGGGCAACGGTAGCGCCTTCGGGAGCCGCGGCGCGCAGCCGATTCGCGACCTCTGCCAGCAGCTTGTCGCCCAGCTGATGTCCCAGTGAATCGTTGACTTCCTTGAACTTGTCGAGGTCCATCCAGAACATTGCCAGCTTGGCTCCGGGCGCCAGGCTGGAAAGATGCTCGACCAGATGGTGATTGAGGCCGGCCCGGTTGAGCAGGCCGGTGACCACGTCGCTGCGAGCGAGCACCTGCATGCGCTCCGCCAGCCGCGCGCTGGTCTCGGCTGCGGCAACGGAATGTCGCAAGACCCGGAAGACATTGAGAGTGATCGACATCATTGCCGGGATGAGCATGGCGATCGACACCGCCAGCACCTGGTGGCCAATTCCCGGGTGCTGCCAAAGCGCGACAATTGCAGGGCTGAGCGCGAGAAACAGCTGGCCAATCGCAATTCCCGGACTGCCGGCGTTGCGCGCAGCAATGGCGACCGCGAAGCCAATCGCGTTGGACAAGGTCAGCATCTGGGCGATGTGCGGCGCATCGTAATGAATGCAAAGCGCGGCGATCACTCCGACCATCAGAGCATAACTGAAAGCACCGATTTCAAACAGCAGCTCAAGCTGTCTCGCAGTGCGCTCCTTGAAATGGGGCAAGGCATGCGCGATGAGCACCCGGACTACGCCGACGATGCTAAGCGCGATGGCAGCGGCGGTTATGTGGCTGTCGTTAGCAGCTTGAGCTGCCACAACGCCCGTAGCCATTCCGCA
>JANONQ010000485.1:0-2440 GCA_031420935.1 Novosphingobium sp.
GGCAAACGCACGCCGGGGTAACCGTTGGCGCGTGTGCTTCGACAAGCTCAGCATGAGCGGATGTAAGGGTAGTCACTGAAAAAATCCGCTCAGCCTGAGCTTGTCGAAGGCCACGCGCTGCGATTAGGTCTGGGCGCGAAATGACTCCCCTTGCCAACCCCATCACCCCCGGCGGCCTTACCGCCTTGCGCGTGCGATACGACCACCTGCTCGGTATCGAACGCCCGCAGATCGTCGAGGTGGTCAGCTGGGCCGCGGGCAACGGCGACCGCTCGGAGAACGGCGACTATATCTACGGCCGCAAGCGGCTGCGCGAAATCGACCGCGAGCTGTCGCATCTGGCGCGGCGGATGAAGGCGGCGCGGGTGGTCGATCCGGCGGGCCAGCCTGACCGCACCCGCGCGTGGTTCGGGGCGACCGTCGGGATTGCCGAAGTCACTGATGGCCCTTCGCGCAACAGCGCTACGGGCTCGGACGATACCCGCAAGACGGTCACCCTGGTCGGCGACGACGAGCAGGACGCCTCGGCGGGCAGGATCGGCTGGTCGAGCCCGATGGCCCGCGCGCTGCGCGGCGCGGCGGTGGGCGACTTGCGCCGGGTGCAATTGCCCGGCGGGGAGAAGGAATGGGAAGTGGTGGTGATAACCTATGGCTAAGGATCAAGCTCCCCAGCACCCGCTCGTGGTGAGCCTGTCGAACCACGCACGCAACCGCGCCTCGGGCGTCGCGCGCGTCCTTCGACAAGCTCAGGATGAGCGGGGTTTTTTGCTTGGTGCAATCGGTGCAATCGGGGCAGCGGCGATCGGATTGGCCACCCCCGCGCACGCCCGCGACAGCCTGGGGATGTTCGAGAGCTGGGGCGCGTTCCGCGATCCGGGGGTGCCGCGGTGCTATGCCATCGCCATGGCGGACAAGCCGGCGGGCGCGAAAGTCGATTACCAAGCCTACGCCGATGTCGGCCACTGGCCCAAGCGGGCGCTGCGCAACCAGGTCCATTTCCGCCTGTCGAAACGCCTTGCCGCCAACGCCCCGATCCGCCTGCGGGTCGATACGCAGGACTTCGCGCTGACCGGCGGCGGGGGCGATGCGTGGGCCGCGGATCGCCGAATGGATGCGGCAATCGTCGCAGCGATGCGCTCGGGCAAGGCGATGCGGGTGCGGGCAACCGCGGCCGACGGCCGGGCGATCAACGACTTTTACCCGCTCCCCGGCGCCGCCAGCGCGATCGACGCGGCCGCGCTGGGGTGTGCGCGGGTGCCCCACGAGTGAGCAACCCGGAGAGTAGGCTACGCGCTTTGCCCAATTTCCGCTTGTGCGTCATCGACTGAAAAGTGGTAGGGTCGGACGATGCTCAATGATCCCCAACTGCGAAAGCTGACCGGCGACATCGTTCATGGGCGCTTGCCCGCGGTTGAACTGCTGCGCGTGCTCACCGAGCCTACGACCGACAGCGAAGGGAACGATGCCCTCCGAATCACGCTTGTGCTGACCCACGAGGCTGTCGATTCGCTGACCGGCGAACAGACGCTCAAGCTTCTGGTCGATATTCAGCAAGCAATCCTCGGCCAAGGCGATGAGCGCTTTCCTATTATCGAGTATGCTACCGAAGATGATCTGCGGGAAGAAGAATTACAGGAAGATGCGGACTAGGCGTGCCGATCCTGAATCCGGAACACCTGCTTGAACAGGCAGATCGGCTGACTGCACCCCCTCCAGCGGGTCCGCCGCGGCAGGTCGATCTGCGCCGAGCCATTTCCGCGGCTTACTACGCGGTTTTTCATTTCGTCCTGATTGCCGGGGCCGACGAATTCGTGGGCAGAATCAATCGTCGAACCCAACGGTATGCTCTTGTGTACCGCAGCGCCGATCACCGCAGTTTTCTGGACTTGTGCAAGGAAGCGCTCAAACCCACTCCGGTACCAAAGTATCTCCGCTACCTCCCCGGCAACGGGTTGGGGAGAAACATCCAGGCATTTGCGAGCGCAGCCAAAGAATTGCAGGAAAAGCGCCACCTTGCCGACTACGACCCGTCGTATCGGGTCAAGACCTCGGATGCAGCGAAGGCAATCGGAACTGCCCGCAGTGCGATTGCGAGTTTCCAGCGTGCTAACGGTGCGCGGCGCAAGGCCTTTCTTACGCTCCTCCTATTCTCTCCACGCTGAAATCCTATGCAAATCCCCGGCATCATCGACCCCGTCACCGTCCCGCGCGAAGTGACCGCGCGCGCGGATGGACGTATCGACCTGATCGGTCTGCCACGCGCGCGGATCGCGGCCTTGCTGGGCGAGGCCGGGCTCGATGCGAAGGCGGCCAAGCTGCGCGCAAAACAGCTGTTCCACTGGCTCTACCACCGCGGCGTTATCGAGTTCGAGGCGATGACCGACATCGCCAAGACCATGCGCCCGTGGCTCGCGGAGCGCTTCGTGATCGGGCGGCCCGA
>JANONQ010000486.1:0-4421 GCA_031420935.1 Novosphingobium sp.
ATGGAAACCAGAGCCGGCGATCCGGGGGCCTTCGCCCACTTCGACCTCACCCGCGTCGACAGCCCCGCCTTCGTGGTGGACGCCGCGAAACTGCGGGCCAACCTGACTATTCTCGCCGACATCCGCGACCGGGCAGGCATAAAGATGCTTGGCGCGCTCAAGGCCTTCTCGATGTGGAGCGTCGCGCCGCTGATCGGCGAATATCTCGACGGGGTATGCACCTCGGGCCTGTGGGAGACGCTGTTGGCCGCCGAGCACTATCAGGGCGAAGTCGCGACCTATTGCGCGGCCTACAAACCGGAAGATTTGCCGGAAATCTGCCGTCTGTCCGATCATGTCATCTTCAACACCCCAGGCCAGATCGCCCGGTTCCGCGCAACTCTTGCTCAGCAGGACGGCTTCGATATCGGCCTGCGGATCAACCCGCTGCATCCTGAGGGCGAAGTGCCGCGCTATGACCCCTGCGCCCCGCATTCGCGCCTCGGCTTCCCGGTCGATCAGCTGCGCCCAGAGCATCTCGACGGCATCAGCGGACTCCATTTCCATAGCCTCTGCGAACAGGACTTCACCCCGCTCCAGCGCACGTGGGAGGCGCTGCGCCCGCATATCGCACCCTACCTCCCCGGCCTCAAATGGCTCAACTTCGGCGGCGGCCACCACATCACCCGGGCCGATTACCAGCGCGAGGAACTGGTCGCGTTTCTCCGCCAAGTGAAGGCCGAGACCGGCTGCGAGCTGTATCTCGAACCGGGCGAGGCGGTGGCGCTCGATGCGGGGATTCTCGTTGGCACCATTCTCGATAGCCACTGGAACGGCATGCCGGTCGCGATCACGGACATTTCGGCGACCTGCCACATGCCCGATGTTCTCGAAGCGCCTTACCGGCCGACCATGCTTGGCGAACTTGTGCAGGAGGATGACATCATCGACGAGGCGCAAGGCGGCGCCGTGCGGCTGGGCGGTCCCTCGTGCCTGGCGGGTGACGTCATTGGGGATTACCGCCTGCCCGCCCCGCCAGAGCCCGGTCAGCGTATCGCCTTCCTCGACCAGGCGCATTATTCGATGGTCAAGACTACCACCTTCAACGGCGTACCGCTGCCGTCGATCTGGTTGTGGAACAGCGAGAATGATTCGCTGGAATGCCTCCGCCGCTTCGGCTGGGAAGAGTTCCGGAACCGGTTAAGCTAACAGCCGTTTGTATCATTCCGAACCATAATTCTTAAAATTCGCTCCGATATGACAGTTATGTGACAGCGGTGGTTCATCCGTAGCCCAAATGTTACAATCAAGTGAACTTGAGGGCATTTTCACTTGCAGTTCATCACAGCGCGTATATAGGCACCTCCCGCTGCCCCATGGGGACTTCCAAACCGCAAGGCAGCTTTGTTGAAACAATTGTTTTGGAGGTCCCTTGAGTTGCACGTCTATCCTGATGCACCGGCTGTAGTTCGCGCCCTCGCGCCTGACGAACCTGTTATCCTCAATCGTCCGCATGCCGCGGAACGTGCGGCGCGTTTTTTCGTCGAGAAATTTCCGGGTAAGTCGCTCTATGCGGTGAAGGCCAACCCGTCGCCGGAGCTGCTGCGTGTGTTGTGGCAGGCCGGGATCACCCATTACGACGTCGCCTCGATCGCCGAGGTGCGGCTGGTGCGCGCGGTGCTGCCCGAAGCGGTGCTGTGTTTCATGCATCCGGTCAAGCCGGCCAGCGCCATTGCCGAGGCCTACAAGCTCCACGGTGTGCGCACCTTCAGCCTCGATTCGCATGAGGAGCTGGACAAGATCGTTGGCGCCACCAGTGATGAGGCGGGCGAGGTTCCCGGCGATCTGTCGCTCTGCGTCCGGCTGCGGGTGTCGTCCGACTATGCGGAGATCAGCCTCGCCTCCAAGTTTGGCATTGATCTAGCCGACGCCGCGCCGCTGCTCCAGGCGACCCGGCAGGTAGCCGATTGTCTTGGCATCTGCTTCCACGTTGGCAGCCAGGCGATGACCCCCTTCGCCTATATCCAGGCGCTCGAGCGGGTGCGTGCGGCGATTGTCGCTGCCTCGGTCACGGTCGATATCGTCGATGTCGGTGGGGGTTTCCCGTCGATCTATCCCGGTATGATGCCGCCGCCGCTGGAGGATTACTTCGGAGCGATCCACCGCGCCGCCGAATCGCTGCCGGTGTCCTATTCGTCGGAGCTGTGGTGCGAGCCCGGCCGGGCGCTATGCGCGGAGTTCAACTCCCTGATCGTCCGCGTGGAGAAGCGCCGGGGCCGCGAGCTGTATATCAACGACGGCGCCTATGGCGCGCTGTTCGATGCGGCGCATGTCGGCTGGCGGTTTCCGGTCGAGCTGCTGCGGGAGGACGCCTCGGGAGCAATCAAACCGTTCAGTTTTTTCGGCCCGACCTGCGACGATCTCGATCACATGGAAGGCCCGTTCGATCTGCCGGCCGATGTCGAGGCAGGCGATTACATCGAGATCGGCATGCTGGGCGCCTATGGCGCAGCGATGCGCACCGCGTTCAACGGCTTCGGTCAGGGCGAGTGTGTCACCGTCACGGACGAGCCGATGGCCAGCCAGTATATCGACGGGCGCCGGGACGTACGGGTTTCGGACAATGTGGTGAACCTGCGGTAGCGCGCAGCCACGTCTTTCGGAACGAACATTTCCGAAGCCCCAGACATCGCTTGCCCGGCTTGGCTATGGGTTCGGTGGCCGACGTTTCGTCAGAGCATAGACCGCGAAGTTACCGCTGCCTACTCGTGCCGTGTCGACGAGCCGGTAATCGCGTTGCAATCCAGAGGCGAGGAGTCGGCGCATATTCGCCGGGTTGCTGAAATCATCCGGGATGAGGTTGATCACGATAACGGAGGGCTTTCGCGACAGCAGATTGTTCATCTCCTCGGCCTGACCGACGCCCAGCGAATCTTCATAGCGATCCCAGGTCAAATGGTCGGGAAAAATATAGCGCGTGGGCAAGCAGCTGTGGGTTAGAAGGTAAAGTATCGGAACCCTTTCGTTTACATAAAGGCAGCCACTGCCCAAATGAGGCCTGACCTTTTCTGCCAGTCGGTAAACTTGCTGAGCACTGCCACGATCCGGCGTATCGGCGACCGCGCGTCCGAAGCCGCCGGCAAGGCCCAGGCCGATAATGATGGCGATGGCTGGCCGGATTTTCGCGACGCTGTCGAAGGCAAGTGCGGCAACCAGGCACAGGGGCGGCAACATGGGCAGGACATAAAAGTCGAGCCAGACACCATAAACCAGGAAAGCCGCACAAGCTGCGCCGGCCCAGGCAAAGATCCAGCGCGCTTCACGGCCGCCAATTGCCCTGTCCAGTCGCCAACGTCGAAAAGCAATCCTTGCACAAACCGCGAAGGGCGTGAGCCCAATGCTCAAACCGGTGAGCCGGCCGAGCGCGGGCAGGAATTCATCCTTATCCTGGAAGATAGACACGAAATTGGTCTGGATAAATTCGGCTCCGTGGCCTGCCGCGACATAGGCACCATAGGTAGCAAGAGTCGGGCTAAGCGCGCAGATGATCCAAGTTGCTGCGTCGGCAGCAAGCCTTGGTAGTGGGCGTCCGCGACTCCACCCGACCCATAGCAAACTCAGACCGAAGAACACGCCTTCGAAAAGCGCGGTATATTTGATTTGCATGGCAATGCCGGTCAGTAGCATGATCGCGCAGCCCTGCAGGGAGAGCCGGCGGTCATCAGCTTGCGCGACGACCGAAAAGGTCAAAGCTGCGGCCGCGACCATCGGCAAATTATAGAAGACGGGCGATTGTCCTCCCAATCCGCCGAAAACCAGCAGCCACGCCGGGTAGGCTGCGGCACTGCCCAACGCCGCTGCAAAGGACACCAACCGCCGGGCGATCACGAATAGGATGGCGCTCGTAAGGGCGACCCAGGCCGCTGCGAACAGGTGGTAGCCGATCAAGGGATCGGTGAAAGCCCAGCATACGAAGGCATAGATAAGAAACAACCCGATCGGTTTGCGGTCCCAGATGTCGACATACATTAGGTCGCCCTGGAGCAGCCGGTCACCGACCACGAGATAGAACTGTTCATCGTTGTTGAGGAGAGGATTGCCAAAAATCCAGGCCCGCGTTGCCAACGTGAACGCCGCCAGAATCAAGCCTGCCTTCAAAATTTCAGGCAGCGACAACCCGAGAGTGAGACCTCGCAGCGCCGGTCTGGGCGCCGCAGGCGTCACGCCGCCTTCCGCATCTCCAGCCGGTCCCAGATCTCGACCAGCGCCTTGGTAAGCTCACGCATCATGGCTTCGGTGTGGGCGGGGCCCGGGGTGAAGCGCAGGCGCTCAGTGCCGCGCGGCACGGTCGGGTAGTTGATTGGCTGCACATAGACGCCGTATTCGGCCAGCAGGATGTCGCTGATCTCCTTGGCTCGCACCGGGTCGCCGATCATCAGCGG
>JANONQ010000487.1:0-7403 GCA_031420935.1 Novosphingobium sp.
ACAAGCTTTCGGTCCAGGTGCACCCTTCCGACGCGCAATTGCCCGGCCACGGCAAGGAGGAATGCTGGCTGGTGATCGATGCACAGCCTGGTGCTGCGCTGGGTGTAGGCTTTCGCCAGGCCATCACCCGCGAGGCGATGCGCGCTGCGGCGCTGGATGGCACCATCGAGCAATTGCTCGAATGGCATGCCGTGCAGGTCGGCGACTTCTTCTACATCCCGGCAGGTACCGTCCATGCCATCGGCGCGGGCGTCAGCCTGATCGAAGTGCAGCAGACGAGTGAGATAACTTACCGGCTCTTCGATTATGGCCGCCCGCGCGAGCTGCATCTGGACGAAGGGCTGGCGGTAGCGCTCGGCGCGCCGCATCCAGTTGGCCTGCGCCGCAAGGTTCCGGATCGCGGGGCGGTCACGCTGGTGGACGGACCGCTGTTCCGGCTCGACCGGCTTGACGGCGCCCCCGATGCGTCGATCCTGGCGCGCTATGGGCAAGCGCCGGTTCTGGCGATCCCGATGCGGGGCGAACTGCACGTGCTGGGCGAACGCGTTGCCCCCGGGGAATGCGCGCTCGCGGAAACGCTTGACGATATCGGCCTTGCGCCTTCCGCCCTTTACCTGATCGCTCAGCCCTGCGGCACTTGATCCCGGCGCATACTGGCTCCAATGACGATTCGGCCCGGGTGCAAATCGCACTCGTTCGAAATCTAGATCCGCTTACCCTGAACTTGTCGAAGGGCTGCACTTATTCTTGCGGCGGGGCGCCAGGCCTCGAACGAAAGGGCAGTGTTTCGACAAGTTCAGCATAAGCGGGCCTGGTGACTGGGAGAATTCACGTGTCCACCATCCACCCCGTCCCCGCCGAATGGGCGAAGCGCGCCTATGTCGATGCCGCTGGTTACGCAGAAAAATACGGCCGCTCTATCGAACAGCCAGAAGCCTTCTGGCGCGAGGAATCGGCTCGGCTCGACTGGATCAAGCCGTGGACCCAGCTCGGCAAATGCAGCTTCGATGAGGCCGACTTCGGCATCGAATGGTTCGCCGACGGCACGCTCAACGTCTCGGCCAATTGCCTCGACCGGCACCTCGCCGAACGTGGCGAGACCACCGCGATCATCTGGGAGGGCGATGATCCCGCCCAGCAGCGCAAGCTGACCTACCGCGAGCTGCACGAGGAGGTCTGCCGCTTCGCCAATGCACTCAAAAGCTTTGGCGCCGGGCGCGGCGAGCGCATCACGATCTACATGCCGATGATCCCCGAGGCGGCGATCGCTATGCTCGCCTGCACCCGTATTGGCGCGATCCATTCGGTGGTGTTCGGCGGCTTTTCGCCCGAGGCGCTGGCCGGGCGAATCCAGGACTGCGACTCCCGCCTGGTCGTTACCGCCGACGGCGGCATGCGCGGCGGCAAGCTGGTGCCGCTCAAGGCCAATGTCGATGCGGCGCTGGCGCAGTGCCCCGGTGTCGAGGCGGTGCTGGTGGTGCGCCATGCAAACAACGCGATACCGATGGTTTCAGGCCGCGATCACTGGTGGCACGAGCAGCGCGAGGCGACCACTGCCCATTGCCCGCCCGAGGAAATGGGCGCGGAGGATCCGCTGTTCATCCTCTACACCTCGGGCTCGACCGGCAAGCCCAAGGGCGTGCTGCACACCACCGGCGGCTATCTCGCCTGGGCGGCGATGACCCATCACTACGTGTTCGATTACCGCCCCGGCGAGGTCTATTGGTGCGCCGCCGATGTCGGCTGGGTCACCGGGCATTCCTATGTCGTCTATGGACCGCTAGCCAACGGCGCGACCTGCGTGATGTTCGAAGGCGTGCCCAACTGGCCGGATCATTCACGCTTCTGGCAGATCGTCGATCGCCACCGGGTCAACATCTTCTACGGCGCGCCGACCGCCCTGCGCGCGCTGATGCGCGAGGGCGACGAGTGGGTAAAGCGCACGAGCCGCACGTCGCTGCGCCTGCTGGGCAGCGTTGGCGAGCCGATTAACCCGGAGGCATGGGAATGGTACTGGCGGGTGGTCGGCGATGGGCGCTGCCCGATCGTCGATACCTGGTGGCAGACCGAAACCGGCGGGGCGATGATTACCGGGCTGCCCGGCGCAATCGACATGAAGCCCGGCTCGGCATCGAAGCCGATGTTCGGAGTCGTGCCGCAAATCGTTGATTCAGAAGGACAGGTTTTGGACGGCGCGGGCGAGGGAAACCTGTGCATCACCCAAAGCTGGCCCGGTCAGATGCGTAGCGTCTGGGGCGATCACGCGCGGTTCTTCCAGACCTATTTCTCAACCTATAAAGGCAAATATTTCACCGGCGACGGCTGCCGGCGCGACGAGGACGGCTATTACTGGATCACCGGCCGGGTCGACGATGTGATCAACGTCTCTGGGCACCGAATGGGCACCGCCGAGGTCGAAAGCGCCCTCGTCGCCCATGCCAAGGTGGCCGAGGCCGCCGTCGTCGGCATGCCGCACGACATCAAGGGGCAAGGCATCTACGCCTATGTCACGCTTAACGCCGGCGAGGCGGAAAGCGACGCGGTGCGCAAGGAACTGGTCCAATGGGTGCGCAAGGAAATCGGCCCGATCGCCACGCCCGATGTCATCCACTTCGCCCCGGCGCTGCCCAAAACCCGCTCCGGCAAGATCATGCGCCGCATCCTGCGCAAAATCGCCGAGGGGGATACGGCGAACCTGGGTGATACCTCGACGCTAGCCGATCCCGGCGTAGTCGATGCTCTGCTGACGACCAAAGGAGGGTAGATCGGCGTGCAATCCACAATTGTGACGCTGACTCTGCATCACGCCGCCAGTCTGTACGGCTGAATATCGCCCGCCAAATAAAGGTTGCGCGCCTTTGCCCGGCTGAGTTTGCCCGAACTGGTGCGCGGCAAGGTGCGCGGCGGGATCAATTCGATAACGCATTTCATGCCGGTGACCGATTGCACCTTGTCGCGGATCTGGTCGTGCAGCTTACGCCGCTCCTCGGGATCGGTGACGCGGCAATGAACCAGCACGGCGGGCACCTCCTCGCCGTGCTCGTTCTCCAGGGAGAAGGCGGCGATGTCGCCGTGGTTGAAGCCGGGCAGCTGCTCCACCGCCCATTCGATGTCCTGCGGCCAGTGGTTCTTGCCGTTGATGATGATCATGTCTTTCGCCCGGCCGACGATGAACAGATAGCCATCGGCCATATAGCCCATGTCGCCGGTATCGAGCCAGCCGCCGATCATGCAGGCGGCGGTCGCTTCGGGATCGCGGTAGTAGGAGTGCATCAGGCTGGTGCCGGTGCACCACACCTTGCCGATCTGATGGTCGGCCAGCAGCTTGTCGCTCTCGCCCCGCACCTCCACCTTCATGCCGCGAACCGGCTTGCCGCAATTGACGATGGCGCGGTAGCGGGCCGGGCGTGAGAGATCGCGCGGCGTGCCGGACAGGCGCTCTTCCTCGACCAGTTCGACATGGATGCCCTCGCCCGGCGGCATCAGTGTTACCGCCAGTGTCGCTTCGGCCAGGCCGTAGCTGGGCATGAAAGCGCTTGCCTTGAAACCGGCCTCGGCGAAGACGTTGACGAAATTCTGCATGACGTCCGGCCGGATCATGTCGGCGCCGTTACCAGCCAGCCGCCAGCGCGACAGATCGAAGCGTTCGGATACATGGGTCTGGCTGGAAACCCGCCGCGCGCAAATGTCGTAGCCGAAGGTCGGCGAATAGCTAAGGCTGTAGCCCGGATTGCGGCTGATCAGATCCAGCCAGGCGAGCGGGCGGCGGGCGAAATCCTCGGTCTTGAGGTAGTCGCAGGAAACCTGGTTGGCGACCAACGAGAGGAAGCAGCCGACCAGCCCCATATCGTGATACCACGGTAGCCAGCTGATCGCGCGGTCGTTCGGCCCCACTTGCATGCCGTGGCCGTGCCCGGCGAGGTTGGCGAGCAGGGCGCGGTGAGTTATCGCGACGCCGTGCGGAAAGCGCGTCGAGCCGCTGGAATATTGCAGGAAGCAGATATCGTCAGGCTGCAATTGAGGCAAAGCACAGCGCGGCGCGGTCTCTCGGCTGAAATCCTCCCAGGCAAGCCCTTCGCAGCCCTGTTTGGCGGCAGCAGCGCCGGCAAGCTCAGCCAGCTCTTCCGGGTACAGCAGCAGGGTCGGCTCGGCGCTAGTCATCTGCACCGCGATCTGATCGATATAGCTGTCCTTGCCGCCGAAGCTGGTCGGCAGCGGCAGCGGCACCGGCCATACGCCGGCGTAGATCGCCCCGCAGAACAGGGCGGCGAAGTCTGGCCCGGTTTCGGCGATCAGCGCAACGCGGTCCCCCGGCTTCACCCCGCGATCGATCAAACGGTAGGCCGCCTCAAGCGCATCGCGGCGCAGTTCGGCATAGGGATAGGGCCGAATGAGAACCCCGCGCGGATCGTGGAAATTGAGGCCAAGCTGCCCCTTTGCCGCATAATCCAGCGCATCCGCGAAAGTCGCGAAATCGGCATGACGGCGGGGAAGGCTGTCCATATTCGGCGTGGGGAGAAGAATGATCTCGGCAGGCGGCGCGAGCGTCGCTATGTCGGACATATGTTGTAACCCGTTATTATAGTTGCCGAAATTGCGCGACCAGGGCTGGTGATCGGAGGTTTTTTGCTCCTCACGGTTCGTGCAGCCCTTTCTGGTCACGCGCGGACTTTCCTATTTGGGGGCGACTGTGGCACGATTATGGCCAGAAATGAGACAATTCACAACAAAGCGTCCCGGCAATCGCCGTGACAAGCCGCCGCCAAAGCCGCTGACCGCTGCTGGGCTTGAGGAGCTGGGGCTCGCCTATGTCGCCCGATTCGCTGTCAGTGCGGCGAAGCTTGACGCCTATCTGCGCCGCAAACTGCGCGAGCGCGGCTGGGCGGGCGAGGGGGAGCCTGTCATCGACGCGATAGTCGAACGCTTCGTCGCCTCGGGCTATGTCGATGACGCCGCCTATGCCCGCTCGAAAACCGGCAGCCTGCTGCGGCGCGGTTATGGCATGCGGCGGGTTTCGCAGGCGCTGGGCGCGGCGGGCATCGGCGAAGAAGCGCGGGCAGCGGCCCCGGCGGCTGAGGATGATCGCCGCCGCGCCGCGCTGGTGATGGCGCGCAAACGCCGGCTCGGTCCGTTCGGCCCCCGGCCTGCCGATCGCGCCGCGCGGGAGAAGCAGATCGGTGCCATGCTGCGGGCCGGGCACCCCCTCGACAGCGCCCGCGAATTGGTGGATGCGCCAAGCATCGAAGCGGCCGAGGAATGGGCCGCGCAGGCCATCGGGAACGACGCATGCGATTGACCGGAATTCTTTGGGCAGCGCTGCTGGCGCTCGCCGCCTGCTCCCCGCCTGCCGGTGCGGGGGCATCCTCTCCCCCCGCCGCTGCGAGCACGGCGCATCCCGTCTCGGGCCTGCCGGTGATCCCGCTCACCGTGACCATTGCGGGCAAGGCGCACCGCTTCCAGGTGGAAATAGCGCGGAGCGCAGATGAACAGGCGAAGGGACTGATGTTCCGCACCGCGATGGGCGCGGGCGAAGGCATGATCTTTCCGATGAACCCGCCGCGCTCCGCCGCGTTCTGGATGCGCAATACGGTGATCCCGCTCGACATCATTTTTATCGGCACCGACCGCCGCATCCTCAATATCGCGGCCAATACCGTGCCCTATTCCGAGGCATCGCTGGCGTCCTCCGGCGCGGTGTCGGCAGTGCTGGAGTTGAATGGCGGCCGCGCGGCGCAACTGGGCATCGGACCGGGGGACCGCGTGGCATGGTAGCGCGCCATGACACAACGCCCCTTGCCCCTGCGCCCTTAAATCCGCTACGCGCCATGCCCATGGGAATTCTCTCCAAGCTCTTCACCTGGTGGGACGGCGCGACCGTCGGCACGCTGATCACCAGCGCGATGACCGGCGAGCACGTCGGCACCGACGCGCAGGGCAACCGGTATTATCGCGCGAAAAAGCGCCGCCCCGCCGATCAGCCATTCGGCGGCAGCGAGCGGCGCTGGGTGATCTATGAGGGCATCAACGATGCCAGCCGGGTGCCGCCTGAATGGCACGGCTGGCTGCACAATTCCTATGACGGCGTGCCCGAAAGCCATCTCCCGCCCGCGCGCATCTGGGAGGTTGACTATACGCCCAACGCTACCGGCACTGGGCAGGCCTATCGCCCCCAGGGCGCGCTGGAGCGCGGCGGCAAGCGCGCGCCCGCGACCGGCGACTACGAAGCCTGGTCGCCAGATGGTGACAAGCTGATGACCTCGCCGGACGCCTGACGCATGAGGCGGGCGCTCGCCCTCACCGCACTCGCAGCGCTGACGCTGGCGCTGGGCGGATGCTCGGGCGAGCCTGATGCGGTGGACCAGGACCGGGCGAGCGCAACAGACGTTCCGCAGGCGGTCGCCAAATCCGGCGGCACTCTTCCGTCCGCTGTAGAGAACCAGTTCGGCACGCCGGTGAAGGACCGCGTGGCGACGATCGGCCTGCTCAACAAGCGCAACAACCTCATCCAGGATATGGTGATGAAGTCCGGCGAATCGCGCCGGTTCGGTAATGTCGTCGTCCGGGTCGCGACTTGCGAGCGCACCCTGCCCTGGGAAAAGCCGCCCGAAACCGGCGCTTTCGTTCAGGTGTTCGTCGAAGAGCGGGCTGATGCCAGCGCCCAGCCGGCCTGGCGTACAGTATTTTCGGGCTGGATGTTTAAAAACTCACCCTCGCTCAGCGTCGTCGAACACCCGGTCTATGACGTCTGGGTCAAGGACTGCGCGATGAAGTTCCCCGGCGAGGAAGAGGACGCCGCATCCGCCAGCAGCGCGGCGAAGCCTGCCGGCAGTGCCAGCGCGGCACCAAGGCCCCCCGCTTCGCCTTCGCCGTCACCCTCGCCTTCGCCCTTGCCCTCGGCGTCACCCGCCACGGCGGCCGACCCGGTCTGAGGCGCTTGCGCTGCCTGCAACAGCCCGAGGTAGCGGTTCTGGCTGATTTCCACCGCGCCCAGCGAAGCGAGATGCGGCGTGATGAACTGGCAATCAAGCAGCGTCGCCCCCGAGCGCCGTAGCGTTATAACCAGCCAGGCCAGCGCGACCTTCGAGGCATCGGTCGCCCGGCTGAACATGCTTTCGCCGCAGAACACCCGGTCGAAACCGACCCCGTAAAGTCCGCCGGCAAGCCCATCGCCGTCCCAGCATTCGACCGAATGGGCAAAGCCGAGCTGGTGCAGCCGGATGTAGCTCGCCTCGATCCGGTGGCTGATCCAGCTTTCCCCGGTACCGTCGCGCCGCGCCCCGGCGCAGGTCTGCATCACTTGGGCGAAGGCGGCGTTGCAGGTTACCCGGAAGCGCCCGCGCCGCAGCGTTCGCGCCAGCGAGCGCGAGCAGTGCAAACCGCCCAGCGGCAGGATCGCCCGGCGG
>JANONQ010000488.1:0-3033 GCA_031420935.1 Novosphingobium sp.
TCGGCGTAGAAGGTGGTCGCGGCGAAGCTCGCGCCTTTCTGGTAGCTTTCCAGCTTGGTCATGTTGACGCCGTTGGTGGCGAAACCGCCCAGCGCCTTGTAGAGCGCGGCGGGCACGTTTTTCACCTCGAACACCAGAGTAGTCATCGCGGTGGCGCCCGGCAGGGCTGCGGGATCGAGCGGCTGCTTCGCCAGCACCACGAAGCGGGTGGTGTTATCGGCTGCATCCTCGACATTGTCGGCGACGATCCGGAGCCCGTAGAGCTCGGCGGCGATGCGCGGGGCGATGGCGCAGGCCGCAACATCGCCCTGTTCCTTGACGAAGGCGGCGGCGCCGGCGGTATCGGCATAGGCCATCGGCACGATGCCGTGGGCGCGCAGATAGTGGCGGGTCTGGCCGAGTGCCTGGGGATGGCTGTAGGCGGCGGCGAAGGGCCCATCACCGAGCCCCATCAGCGCGTAGGAAATCGGCAGGAAATATTCGCCGACGATCGACAGCCCGCTTTCGGGCAGCAGGAAATGGATGTCCGCCACCCGGCCGTGTTGCGAATTTTCGATTGGGATGATCGCCCGCGCCGCCAGCCCGTCCTTCACCGCGTCGAGTGCATCCTCGAAGCTGAAGCAGGCCAGTGGCAGGCTTTGGCGGTCATATTCGAGCGCAGCCCGGTGTCCGTTGCACCCCGGTGCGCCCTGGAACGAGATCGCGAGGCCCGGATCGGCGGCGGCGGCGCGGGCCAGTTCATCGACCAGGGCGAGGGCGGGGGCGGGAAAAGAGTGCATGATCGCCGCGGCGCTTACGGCGCTTGGGCAAATCCCGCAATGGCCCTTGCGCTTGGCCTATCGCCTGACTAGAGCGTCGCGCAATCGCCAGAGGCATTAAGCACGGGGCTGTTTTTCGATGGAAGATCGTTTCAATACCATCGCCGGCTGGACGCTGTTTTCCGGCATCGTTGCGCTCGGCCTGTCCAGCGTGAGCGGCAAATTCTTCGAGGCCGACAAACCCCACCGCCCGCACGCCATGGGCTATGCGATCGAAGGCGTGGTTTCCAGCGAAGCCGGCCCTGCCGCCGAGGTTCCGATTGCAACCCTGCTCGCCAGCGCCGACCCGGCCAAGGGCGAAAGCGTGTTCCGCAAATGCGCCTCGTGCCACACCGCCGGCCAGGGGGGGGCCAACGGCATCGGGCCGAACCTCTATGGGATTATGGGCAAGCCGATTGGCAAACATGCAGCTGGTTTCGCCTATTCGCCCGACCTCGCCGGACATGGCGGCAATTGGGATTTCGCTGCGATGAACGATTGGCTGCACAATCCGAAGAAGTTCGCGCCCGGCACCAAGATGACCTTCGCCGGCCTCGATAACGGCCAGGACCGCGCCAATGTCATCGCCTGGCTGAACGCCCAGGGCTCGAACCTGCCGCTGCCCGCTGCCCCTGCGGCGGCTGCGGCCCCAGCCGATGGCGCGGCGCCCGCGGCCGCGGGGGCCAAGCCTGCCGAAGGCGCTGCTGCGGCGGCAACACCGGCGGAGCACTAAGCCAGCCAGCGGTCGGTCCCACCGCCGCTCATCCGCCCTGTTTCCGTTTCAGATTGAGGCGCCATCTTCTTCCCCCTTGATGGGGGAAGGATACGGAGACTTGGTGCTCGCAGAGCGCCTAGGCGCAGTTGGATGGGGGTGGGCGGGCCTGAAACGCTGTACCCTGACGAGAGCACACCCCCACCCAACTCCGGCTAGGCTGCAAGCAGCCAAGCCTGCGTATTCCTCCCCCATCCAGGGGGAGGAGCAGGCGATTCGATCATAATCGGAAACACTCTATGATCGCCCTTTGAACCCTTGGGCGATCACATACCATTCCGATGAATCCTTGCGGCTCGCGGGCGGCTTGGCGTGTTTGACGGCGGCGAAATGGCGCTTGAGCAGGGTGAGCAGCGCGGCGTCAGTGCCGCCGGCCAGCACCTTGGCGACAAACGCCCCGCCCGGCGCCAGTGCGGCGATGGCGAATTCCGCCGCCGCCTCGACCAGGCCCATGGTGCGCAGATGGTCGGTCTGTTTGTGGCCGACGGTGTTGGCCGCCATGTCGGACAATATGAGATCAGGCGGACCATCCAGCGCCCCGGCAAGCGCGGCGGGGGCTTCGTCGGCCATGAAATCCATCTCGAAAATCGTGACGCCCGCGATCGGATCGGTCGGCAGCAGGTCGATCCCGGCGACCATGGCTTTCGGGCAGCGCTGGCGCACCACCTGGCTCCACCCGCCCGGCGCGATGCCGAGGTCGACCACCCGCGCGGCACCGCGCAGCAGTCCGAATTTCTCATCCAGCTCGGCGAGCTTGTAGGCAGCGCGGCTGCGATAGCCCTCCGCACGGGCCTTCTGCACATAGGGATCGTTGATCTGCCGCGTCAGCCAGCGTGAGGAGCTGGCGGTGCGCTTCTTCGCGGTTTTCAGGCGCTCGCGGTCGCCGCCCGAGCGGCTCACAACTCCCCTCGCCGCAAGCGCAACAGCTCGGCCCGCATGCGGTCGCCATCGCCGCTGGCGGACATCAGGCTGCGCAATATGCCCTCGCGGATGCCGCGGTCGGCGACGCCCAGCCGGTCGGCGGGCCAGATATCGAGGATCGCCTCGAGTATGGCACAGCCGGCGACCACCAGATCGGCGCGCTCACGACCGATGCACGGCAGTCGCTGGCGTTCGGCGAGCGACATCGCCGACAGCCGGGCGCTGATCGCCCGCATTGCGCCGGCCGGCACAATCAAGCCGTCGACCGCGCGCCGGTCGTATTGCGGTAGGTCGAGGTGCAGGCTGGCCAGTGTCGTCACCGTGCCGCTGGTGCCGAGCAGGCGCAGCATCGCGGCCGGCTCCGCCGATACCCGCGAGTCGGCGACGCGTTCGGCAAATGCGGCGAAGCTGGCCGAAACCCGCGCGCGCATATCGGCATAGCGCGCCATGCGCCCCGCCTGGTCATCGCCCTCGGGACCCACTGTCTCGGTCAGCGACACCACCCCCCACGGAACACTTTGCCAATCGAGGATGCGCGGCACG
>JANONQ010000489.1:0-3870 GCA_031420935.1 Novosphingobium sp.
GGCGGCATGAGCGAGCGCAGCTACAAAGTCCTGTTCCTGTGCACCGGCAATTCGGCGCGGTCGATCCTGGCGGAGGCAATTTTGGGCCGCCTTGGCGCGGGACGTTTCAAGGCCTTTTCGGCAGGCAGCTTTCCCGAAGGCGCAGTCCACCCGGGCGCATTGCGGCTGCTCGACCAGCTCGACTATGACACCGGCGCATTCCGCTCGAAAAGCTGGGATGAGTTTGCTGATGCCGACGCGCCAAAACTCGATTTCATCATCACCGTTTGCGACAGTGCGGCGGGCGAAAGCTGTCCGATCTGGCCGGGCAAGCCAATGACCGCGCACTGGGGTTTGCCCGATCCCGCAGCGGTTGCAGCGAGCGACGCGGAAGTGGCGGCGGCCTTTGCCGATACCTACCGGATGCTGACTAACCGGATTGAGCTGTTCCTCTCCTTGCCGCTCGAAAGCATCGACGCGATGAGTTTGCAGAACTGGATGCGAGAGATCGGTCAGGCTGCCGACACGGAGTCTGCGAGTGCATTCTGATAGTCCGCCGTTGGCGCAGCGGCTGGCAGCCGAAGGCATCGGCTCCTTCTTCCTGTTCGCAACCGTCATCGGCTCGGGCATCATGGCCGAGAAGCTCGCGGGCGGAAATGTTGCGATAGCGCTGCTGGGCAATACATTGGCGACAGCGGCGATGCTGTTCGTTCTTATCACAATGCTCGCACCCATATCGGGCGCACATTTCAATCCAGCGGTCAGTCTGGTGATGGCGGTACGGCGGGCGCTGACCTGGCGGGATATGGTCGCATATACAGGCGCGCAGATTGCTTGTGGCATCCTTGGCGCATGGGCGGCCCACCTCATGTTTGAAGTGCCGATCCTGCAAGTATCAACGCACGCGCGCTCTGGCGTTGGTCAATGGACTGGCGAAGCAATTGCGACGTTTGGCCTTGTCCTCACCATCATCGGCACCGACCGGCACCGTCCCCACTGGATCCCGGCAACCGTAGCGCTCTATATCGCTGCTGCTTACTGGTTCACCTCGTCAACCAGTTTCGCCAATCCGGCGATCACTATCGCGCGGAGCCTGACCAACAGCTTTTCAGGCATTGCGCCCGGCGACGTGCCATTGTTCATCGCTGCTCAAATTGCGGCGGCGCTGACTGCGTCGTGGCTTGCCCTTCTGCTGTTCCCCGCGCCCATTATCAAATCTTGATATTGCCTCATATGGAACCAGCCTGCTGGGGCGGGCCACTGACGGTGATGTGCGCATATTCAACGTGCAGGCTGGCGCGCTTGCGAAACGAGCAGGTTTTCGAAATTGCGGCGAAACGGGACGTTGCGGAGGAAATCGCTGTTGTCAGATCGACTTCATAGACGACCGCTGCGCGCAAATTGTATCGAGCGGAAACCAGCGGTTTCGGCTCTGGCGAATGAACGCCAGCCTTTTTGTATCGGTGTCGCGGTAGATGCGCCGACCGGAAGCGGTGCGTTCGCGTGGGATCGGGCGCTCTGCTGAGGAAAGTTCGCCGTTCAACGGCAAGCTCACAATTTGCCCGTTAGCTCCGGCACCAGGGTGAACAGATCGCCCACGAGCCCGATGTCGGCGACCTGGAAGATCGGGGCGTCCTCGTCCTTGTTGATCGCGATGATCACCTTGGAATCCTTCATGCCGGCAAGATGCTGGATCGCGCCGGAGATGCCGACGGCGATGTAGACTTGCGGGGCGACGATCTTGCCAGTCTGGCCCACCTGGTAGTCGTTGGGCACATAGCCGGCATCGACAGCGGCGCGGCTGGCGCCAACCGCGGCACCAAGCTTGTCGGCCAGCGGGTAGATGATCTGCTTGAAAGTGTCCGCATCCTTGAGCGCGCGGCCGCCGGAGACGATCACCTTGGCCGCCGTGAGTTCGGGACGTTCCGACCTGGCGATTTCCGCGCCGACAAAACTGGACAGTCCCGAATCAGCGGGGCCGGAAACGGCCTCGACACTGGCGGAACCGCCGCTGACTTCTGCCTTGGCGAATGCGGTGCCGCGCACGGTGATCACCAGCTTGGCGTCGGTCGATTCGACCGTGGCGATGGCATTGCCGGCATAGGTCGGGCGGGTGAAGGTCTTGGGGCCCTCGATCGAGAGGATGTCAGAGACCTGCATGACATCGAGCAGGGCGGCGACGCGCGGGGCGATGTTCTTGCCGTTCGAGGTTGCCGGGGCGAGGAAGGCGTCAAAGTTCGCCATCAGCTGGGCGACCAACGGCGCAATGTTTTCCGGCAGGAAAGCGCCGTAAGCGGCATCGTCGGCCTTGATCACCGTGGCGACACCGGCAATCTGAGCGGCGGCGCTGGCGGCACCGTCGCAGCTGCTGCCCGCGACCAGCGCGGTTACTTCGCCAAGCTGGCTGGCGGCGGTGACAACCGCCAGCGTCGCATCCTTGACCGAGGCGTTATCGTGTTCAACCCAAACGAGAGTTTTCATCTTTGCGTTCCTCCGGGGTCAAACCCCAAATTCCGGTTATGCTCGATCGCGGAGCTTATGCGATCCCCAGTTCCTTGATCTTGGCGACCAACGCATCGACGTCCGCCACCTTGATCCCGGCGCTGCGCACGGGCGGCTCGGCGACTTTGAGCGTCTTGAGCCGTGGCGCGGTATCAACGCCGTAATCCGCCGGGGTCTTGTTCGCCAGCGGCTTGGACTTGGCCTTCATGATGTTGGGCAGCGAGGCATAGCGCGGCTCATTGAGGCGCAGGTCGGTGGTGACGATCGCGGGCATGGCCAGCTTCACCGTTTCGAGCCCGCCATCGACTTCGCGCTTCACCGTGACGTGATCGCCATCGACCGTCACTTCGCTGGCGAACGTGCCCTGCGGACGGCCCATCAGCGCGGCGAGCATCTGGCCAGTCTGGTTGCTGTCATCGTCGATCGCCTGCTTGCCGAGGATAATCAGGCCGGGGGCTTCCTCATCGGCGATTGCCTTGAGGATCTTGGCCACCGCCAGCGGCTCGACCGCATCGTCGGTGGTGACCAGGATCGCCCGGTCGGCGCCCATGGCGAGCGCGGTGCGCAGCGTTTCCTGCGCCTTGGCCGGGCCGATCGAAACCGCGATAATCTCGGTCGCCACGCCCTTTTCGCGCAAGCGGAGCGCCTCTTCGACGGCAATTTCGTCGAACGGGTTCATGCTCATCTTGACGTTGGCGAGATCGACGCCGGTGCCGTCGGACTTGACCCGCGGCTTCACATTATAGTCGATCACCCGCTTAACGGGGACGATAATCTTCATCGTTTGCGGTCCTTCATCTGCGGGGACGGCGGGAGTTTAGCCGGACGATTGCACGGGGGAATCGCGATCCGCCATTGCCGGACATGCCCGGAAGGTCAAGCCCTGCGGGGTCGGATTAACTTGTCAACGCCAGCCGCCGCTCGATGCGATCAAGGCGATCCTTAACCGAATCGAGCTGCACATGGATGTTGGCAGACACTTCCGCGTCTTGCACCTGATCCCGGCGCAAACCAATCACGGCGGAATGTGTTTCGGTTTGACGAGTCTTTACCTCACGCAAATCGCGCTCAATCCAATCAAGCGTTCCCTGAAACCGCTTGAGATGCTCAAGCATCATGTTTTCGATATTATCAGCCATTGCGCAAACTCACACTAGGCCATTGGCCCGAACGGCATGTTACGCCGCTTTCTTCACTTCCGCCACGATCTTCTTTGCCGCATCGCCCAGATCGTCCGCCGCAACGATGGCCAGCCCGGAGCCTGCCAGGATCGCCTTGCCCTGTTCCACGTTAGTGCCCTCGAGCCGCACCACCAGCGGCACCGACAGGTTCACCTCCTTGGCCGCCGCGACAATCCCCTCGGCGATCGTGTCGCATTTCATGATGCCG
>JANONQ010000490.1:0-9508 GCA_031420935.1 Novosphingobium sp.
AAGATCGCTCCGATACGCATCGTCGCGAACATGATCGCCACATGCAGATAGTTGTCTGGCATGCAGGTAACGACAACGTCATCCGGTTGGACGCCCATATCGTCACGCAGCACATGCCCGATGCGGTCGACCAGCGACTTCAGTTCAGCGTAGGTGATGCTCGCGCCAGAGGCATCAACGATAGCGGTTTTTTGAGGATATTCGGCGCTCGCGCGCTCAAGCCACCAGCTTAAATTCATCGAACGCGCCCCTTCAGAGCACGACATAGACTAGGTGGCACGATGAGACTAGGTTCGTTGCACTGCCCGTGGTGCGGGACCTCGATGCGGGCCTGAGGTGACCCGCAAGCTTCAACCCGAATTGCGCGCGAAGCACAGCTTTGAAATTACGGCTAAATGCCAAAACGAAAGACGCATGATGACGAGTAGCGCTTCCGCTGCGATCGAAATGCAGACGCGGTTTACGAAGCTGGTAGGCGTTCGTTATCCCGTCATGCAGGAGGGTCTTGGCCCGTACAAAACCGTCTATCTAGCCGCTGCTGTCGCCAATGCTGGGGGTTTGGGAACGATCAGCATTCCGGGGATTACCGAAGAAGTTGGAAGAGGTGCTGCGTTGCTGCGGGGATATATCGAGGAGGCCTGCGCCCTCACGGATGGCAAATTGGCCGTAAATGTGCCTGTCGGCACCGATAAGGCTACTGGGCAGGTACTTCCTTTCAGCGCTGCCTATGTGTCTGCAGTCGTAGAGGCCACTCGTGATCCCGAGATCGCCAAGCGGCTTTGCGTCATAACGACATCGGCAGGGGCGCCGGGTGCGGCCCGGCGCCTGATCGAGTCAAGCGGCCTATTACATTTTCACAAGGTCGGTGGCACCAAACAGGCTCTGCGCGCTGAGCAGGATGGTGTGGATGCGATTATTGCATCGGGTTACGAAGCGGGAGGTCACACCCATTCGCGACCGGTTCATACGTTCATTCTCGTTCCCAGCGTAGCCGAGGCTGTTTCCATTCCCGTCATCCTGACGGGCGGCGCACGCGACGGCCGGTCCCTCGCGATCGCGCTCGCGATGGGAGCAGATGCGGTAGCGTTCGGCACACGCTTCGTCGCCTGTCACGACAATCCCGACTGGAACCCGGCCTTTGCGCAGCGGATCCTGGACGCGAGCGAAGGTGAAGACGTCGTTTTCTCCGCGATCTATGGACCCTCCCGCGCTTTGCCAAGCGAGGGACTAACAGAACTTGCCGCGCTCATCGGGGCCGGAACGGATAATGACACGTTAACGCGCTTCAAGGATGCCAGGCTGATCGAGGCGCAGCGGGATGGCAACATGCGCGGCGGAATACTGCCTGCCGGTCAGATTTCGGGGGCGATCAATGACATGATTGATGTCGCCGCTTTCGTGCCCGGCGTGGTCGCCGAAGCCGCAGTCATCCTGCGGGGTCTCTCCCGGTATTGTACGCCCCAGGATCCTTGAATTTTCGACACGTGCGCGGGCGAAGTGAGGGAGAGGTTTGAGACCCTATGGCTTTTATTGATATCAAGAATGCGTTGGAGCCAGTTCATGCAGCTAGCTGCCGGTACGATGGCGTTGCCATTCTAGGAGGTGATGGGGCCGCATTCGGAGGGCATTGTGCCGCGCAATCGCTGAGCGCTGCTGCCGCTGAGGCCGGGTCCGATCGCCCGGCGATCTCTGTTCATACGACCTTCCTGTCGCGCGTCGCGCCGGACGAAGGTGTCAGCTATGAGGTGAGCTGGCTGAAGAAGGGGCGTGCGTTTTCCATCTTGCGGGTCGACGCGTCGCAGGGCGGCTTGGTCCGTCTGACTTCGGTAATCTCGTTCCATGATTCAGAAGTCGCACCGCAGCACCAGATATCCATGCCGGTCGCCGATCCTCCTCACGCGTGCGCGAATTCGCAATTTATTCCGCCCGGGACAAATCCTGAGGTTCGGCGCTGCTTTGAAATCCGGTCAGTAGAGATCGCCGCGCTGAACGCTCAGCAGCACCCGACCCTTGCCTATTGGCTTCGGTGCCGACAGCCGCTGGGCTCGCTTCAGCATTTACACGCAGGCGCGCTTGTGTGGTTCAGCGATCTCAGCATGCCATTTACCGCAGACTTGCCTTATACCGAGAAAGATGGCCGCCGGTTCGGTGCCTCACTCGACCATTCAGTGTGGTTCCATCGGCGTTTCTCCGCCGAAGAATGGTTGCTGCTTGTGCAGGAAAGCCCGATTTATACCGGCGCCCGTGCCCTGACCCGAGGTATGTTTTTTACAGCGAATGGCGATCTGGTCGCAACGGCTGCGCAGGAAACACTGATCCGTCGAGTGCGGGATTGCAACACGCGCCTGGCCCGCACCTGACCGCCGGCGGTCGCCGGCCAGCTGCAACTGGAAAGAAAGACGCAATGAAGGCCTGGCTGTGCAACCGGTTCGGCGATCCGATGGACCTTTCGATCGAGGAGGTTCCAATGCCCCGGCCGGGTTCCGGTGAAGTCAGGATCAAGGTATGCGCGGCGGGTTTGGGATTTGGCGAAACCCTGATCCTGAAGGGGGGCTACCAGAAAACGCCGCCGCTGCCGTATATTCCTTGTAGCGAGATGTCCGGATGGGTCGATGCCTGTGGCGATGGCGTCTCTGGGTTTGCGCCCGGTGACCGGGTCGCGGCGTTCTCGGTATCGCTGGCCGGGGGAGGGCTTGCGGAATACTGCGTGCTTCCCGCCCGGTTCGTGCATCGCATTCCCAATCGCGTGGACCTGATCGATGCGGCGGGCTTCCTGATGAATCACTGGACAGCGTTCAACGCACTGGTGCGGCGGGGGGCGCTGCAACCGGGCGAAGTGCTGGTTGTGCATGGGGCCACCGGCGGCACCGGTTCGGCGGCGGTCGATATCGGCAGGGCGATTGGCGCACGGATCATCGCCACCGGCGGCGACGATGATCGGCTGGCGCACATTCGGGCGGACCATGTAGTGAATTACCGCAAGACGCCGCTGCGCGAGGAAATCTTGCGGTTGACCGATGGTGATGGCGCAGACGTTTTCTTTGACCCGGTGGGCGGCGACACGTTCGATCTGTCCCTGCGCGCGATAGCGCCGGGCGGACGCGTTCTGGTGGTTGGCTTCGCGTCCGGCCGGCCGGCCACGGCGCGCACCAATGTCATGCTGGTCAAGATGATCTCAGTAATCGGCGTAGAGGCGCGCCTGGCATTGGAACGGACCGGCGACGAAGGCTGGTCCGACTTCAGGGAGATGCTGCGCTGGCTTGATGCCGGGCAAATCAACCCTGTCGCGACAATCCCGGTTCCGTTTGGCAACGCGCTCGATGCGTTTCATCAGTTGCTGGACCGGCGGCACAGCGGAAAGCGCGTTGTCGTGCTGGACGAGGATGCCGGAGTTACTGTAGGTCAAAGCGGAAGAGGCGGCTGATTGGCGTTGCCCGCTTACATTACATTCGCAATTTTGCCTTAAGATGGCCTGCCGACAATGACAACTCGTACTTGCCGGGTTGGGTCAGCAGTCCGGCAAGCGCTCGGTCGATGCGGGTGAGGTCCCACAGACTTCGCGAAATGCCACAAGAAAGGGGCTTTGGCCGAGACGATCAACGGCCTCTACAAGCATGTCCTGAGCTTCGCCGAAGGGGCCGAGGTCATCTGGCGGCAACGATCATGGCCCAACGCTGCGGCGGTAGAGATGGCGACCCTGCGCTGGGTCGACTGGTTCAACAATCAACGCCTGTTCGGACCCGTCGGCCATATCCCGCCCGCCAAGGCCGAAGCCAATTATTATGCAGCCCTCGATAACCTCGATATGGTTGCATGACTCAAATGAAACCGCCTCCGGAAAACCCGGGACGCTTCAAATTGTCAGCAGATGACCCCGGCATCATACCGGCGTAAATCAGAACGAAAAAATTCGTTAAGATTCCGAATCATTCGGGTTCTTGTGAGGAGAGATGCTGTGAAGTTCGCCTACATGCCGGACACCCATTTTGGCGCGTATGATCAGGCGGCCCCTTCGCCGCAGGAGGCTGCCGACGCCTTTGAGCAGGTGATCGAGGAAGCCGTGCTGGCCGAGGAGCTGGGCTTTGACGGCGTGTTCCTGCCGGAACGGCACGCGCGCGGCGAAACTTTCGTACCCTCGCCTTTGCTGGCTGCCACCGCGATCGCGGCACGCACCAGCCGTATCCGTATCGCCACAACCGTACTTATGCCCACACTCTACAACCCGATGCACCTGGCCGAACAGGTCGCGATGATCGACAACCTGTCGCGTGGGCGCTTCACCCTTGGGATGGGGGTGGGGTACCATCAGGATTACCACCGCTACTTTGGCGTCCCATGGGAGCGTCGCGGCAAACGGTTCGAAGAAGCGCTGGAAGTGCTGCACCTTGCCTTTGCGGGCGAGCGGTTCAGCTATGCAGGCAAATTCTACCAGTACGACAATGTCCAGCTGACCCCCCGTACGTTTCAGCGACCGCGCGTGCCTATGTGGATTGGCACGCACAGCCCGGCCAAGCCGTTGGATCGCGCGCTAGCGCACGATGGCTGGGTGCTGTGGACGCAGCCCGACTGGGACGAGAGTGAGGCGTGGATTGCGCAAACGCGGGCCCGCGCGGCGGCGCAGGGCAAGCTGGACTGGACGCTGGTGCTCAATCAGGATGGCTGGATAGGCGATGACCCCGCTGCGATGCGTGCGGCCCATGCCCAGCGCTGGCTGCGCGAGGCCAACTTTTACGACGAGCACGACTTCGACGGCGCGATCAGCCCCAAGGCCGAAGAGGCCGACCGCGCGATCCGGGATTTCGAGACGCGCCAGTGGCATTTCGGCACGCCTGAAAGCTGGATTGCGCGGATCCGGGAAATGGACCGAAGGTTCCAGCCCGACTGGCTCAATTTCCGCCTGCGCACGCCCGACGCGCGCGGCGGAGCCCCCTATCCCACCCGCGAGGAAACACGCGACGCGATCCGCCGGTTCGGCACGGATGTGCTGCCGGCCCTGCGCGGCCGGCAATCTGGCTGACCCGCCCGTCCCAAAACCGCGTTCCGGGCTTTCGCTTCAGCGCAATTGAACCGTGCTTTCCGGCATAAGTGTAATCTTCACTATTCATTAAAGAACAGAGATAATAATCAAATCGAGCTATACGCATAGAGCTTACGGGAAATTTATGAAAAACTTTAAGGAATAACTTATTAGACAGTTTTGATGCGCCTTTGGATCCTCTCTGACCTGCATATCGAACGTTGACCCTGCGGGACTCAATTTCCGATCAGAACTTGCCCAACAGCAAGCCTGCACGCTCGCAAACACCAGCCTTTAGGGATGAGAAGCCTGTTGCCCTCCAATCCGAGGCCGCGAACTCACCATCGATCGCGGCGATGACGGCATTGCAAAGCTGCTGGACACGGGTTTGCACGAAGGGCGCGCCCAGCTCTATATCCGATACAAAGCGGTCCCAGTGCCGCGACTCGATGTCGGCCAGAACCGCCTTCGCTGGCGTATTTGCGGTTCCGGGGAAACGCGCGATCGGCGGCTTGAGGATGTGGCTGGTCGGCTGCCCGGGCGCTGGAAGCGCGACCTGACCGTCGATGAGCAAAACCGGCAGTTTCGATTGCGCGCCCGCCAGCGAGAGCCGCAGCCCGTCTTCCTACCGCTCAACATCAGCGAGCGCTGACCGGAGTATGGGCCGCGACCGTGGATCTGGGTCCCAATACTGCACTGGGGCCGTCAGGGCGGTCGCCGCTACCGAGACGTGCGGGTGAACATCCGCTGCTGCCATGCGCCGATGCGCTCGACCTCGCCGAGCGAAAGCACCTCTCCAAACCCACCGGTTGCCGTGGGATTGGTGGCGCGGTGGCGCAGCAGTTCGAGCCGGCCAATCTGGTTGCGATGGACTTCGTCGGGTCCGTCGGCAAGGCGCAACAGCCGCGCGTTGGCGTAGGCGGCGGTAAGCAGGTGGTCGTTGCTGGTGCCCCCCCCGCCGAACACCTGGATTGCCCAATCGACGATCTGGCAAGCCATCACCGGGGCGGCGACCTTGATCATCGCGATCTCCTGCCGCGCCTCCTTGTTGCCCACGGTGTCCATCAGCCACGCGGCCTTCAGGGTCAGCAGTCGCGCCTGCTCGATCAGGATCCGCGCGTCGGCGATGCGCTCCAACGTCACCGTCTGGTCCGAGACTTTACGGCCGAAAGCGACCCGCGCATCGGCACGTCGGCACATGCGCTCGAGAATGCGTTCGCACAGGCCGATCAGACGCATGCAGTGGTGAATGCGGCCCGGGCCGAGCCGCCCTTGCGCGATCTCGAATCCGCGACCTTCGCCCAGCAGAATGTTGGACGCAGGCACCCGCACGTTCTCGAACACGACTTCCGAGGCGCGGTCGGGCACACCGTAGAAGCCGAAGACCGGTAGCGAGCGCAACACCCGTACGCCGGGCGTATCCCTGGGCACCAGGATCATCGATTGCTGCTTGTGGCGGTCGGCGCAATCCGGGTCGGACTTGCCCATGAAGATGATGATCTTGCACCGCGGATCGGTAGCGCCGGTGGTGTACCACTTGCGGCCTTCGATCACATACTCGTCGCCTTCCCGCCGGATCGCGCTAGCAATATTCGTGGCGTCGGACGAAGCAACTTCCGGCTCGGTCATTGCGAAGGCGGAGCGGATTTCCCCGGCGAGCAGCGGATCGAGCCAGTCCTTCTTTTG
Source organism: Novosphingobium sp. (assembly GCA_031420935.1). Classification (GTDB taxonomy): domain Bacteria; phylum Pseudomonadota; class Alphaproteobacteria; order Sphingomonadales; family Sphingomonadaceae; genus Novosphingobium. The sequence goes on from JANONQ010000490.1 coordinate 6,704, forward strand.
TTGCTGGGTGCCGTAACGGATCAACGTTTCCATATTGCCGGTGTCGGGTGCCGAAGAGTTGAATACTTCGGGCGCGAGCTGCGACCGGCCCATGACCTCACACAGCGACGCGTATTCGAGATTGGAGAGGCCCGCGCCACATTCGGCGGGAGCCCACAGATTCCACAATCCCGCCGCGCGAGCGAGGGGCTTCAGCCGTTCGACAGCCGGATAGACCTTCCAAGGTCCGAGCTCTTCCGCCTGCTCGAAATAGTCCCGCTCGGCAGGGTAGATATGCAAGGCCATGAATGCTTCGAGCTGCGCCTTGAGTTGGAGGACGCGGGGTGAAGGGGAAAGATCCATGTCAGCGCGGTTCCTTTTCGGTGATGTCGATAACGATTTTGGCCTGCGCATCGCCTTGTGCCACCGCGGCAAAGGCCTGCGCGGCATCGTTCAGGCCGAACCGCCGGGGATCGACGATCGGCCTGACCGCGCCGCTATCCGCCAGCGCGGCGATCGCCCGCAGCGCCTCGCCCAGCGCCGCGCGCCCCTCGCCCGTTATTAGCGGCAGGACGACGAAGACGTAATGGATGCTGAGCGCCTTGCGGAGCGCACCGGCCAGCTGCTCCGCGCCCTCGGCGGAAATCAGCACGAGGTGTCCGGCGGGACGCGCAGCGGCGACCAGCGAGTCCAGCGAGCCGGTCCCCGCCGCGTCGAACACCAGTTCCCATTGGTCCGGCCGGACGTCGTTTAGGCTTAGTACCTGCGCCCCCAGGGTTCGCACGAGCGGTGCCCGCTCCGGATTGCGGACAACTGCCGCGACCTCGGCGCCCAAGGCCCGGGCAAGCTGGATCGCAACATGGCCGACGCCTCCCCCCCCGCCGCGGATCAGTACCCGCTGACCCGCGTGGATGCCGGCGCGGTGCAGGCCCTCCCAGGCCGTCAGCCCAACCAGGGGGAGCGCGGCGGCTTCGCGAAAGGAAAGGGATTGCGGCATCGGCGCGACGAGATCGACATCGACCAGCAGGCATTCGGACAGCGATCCCCCCGGGCAACCCGCAACCCCGCCCCCGCACCCATAGACCGCGTCGCCCCGCGCAAAGTCGCGGACGCCTTCGCCAACTGCTTCGACCCGCCCGGCGAAATCGGCACCGAGGACAGCCGGATCGGGCAGTAGCGCCCCCCCTGAGCTGCGCAGTTTGGTGTCGATCGGATTGATCCCGGCCGCGACCACCCGGACTAGCACGTGTCCTTGCCTGAGCGCCGGGACGGGCACCTCGCGCAACTCGAACGGCGCGTTTTCGCCTGGGCGAGGAAGAAACAGGGCCTGCACCGTCAAAATGGGCTGACGAGCACTTTCGCTTGAGAGCCGCCCTTTTCGAGCGCTATGAAGGCATCGACCACGGTATCGATCGTGGCATGCCCGGTAACCAGTGGGGCAAGGCGGTCAGGCGTCGCGGCGATCATCTGGGTCGCCTCAGCGAATTCGCTCGCGTTGTAGGCGTACACGAACCGCGCGGTAATTTCCTTCTGGACCATCAGCGCCGGCTCGAAAGCGTCGGGCTCCATGCACATCCCGACGACGACCACGCTGGCACCAACCGGCACCTGCTCGCAGATCGAGCGAATCAGCCCCGGTTTGCCGACGCACTCGAATATCACTGGCCGCTTGCCCTTCTTGCCCGCCGCCGCGGCGGCGCTCGCATCCGACATTGCGATCGGTGCCCCCTGGCCTTCCCAGTAGCGGGCGGTCGCCTCGCCCGAGGGAGCGATGACGACATCCGCGCCCAACCGCTCGGCGAAGTCACGCCGGGCAGGGTCCGGATCGATCGCCAAGACCGGCCCCAGCCCGAGGTGTTTGAGCCGGGCAATGACGAACAGCCCCACCGGGCCGCAACCGTAGACGGCAAACGCGCAGTCGGGTCCGGCCTGCGCGGCGTTGACCGCATGAACCGCCACCGATAGCGGCTCGGTCAGCGCGGCGACATCGGTCGGCACAAAATCAGGCACCGCGAACATCGCGCTTTCCTGAAGTACCATGGCTTCGGCGAAGGCACCGTTCATGTTGTTCGAGTAGCCAAGCAGTTCCACGCCGTTGGCGCCCGCCGCGAATGGCAAGCCGACGACGCGCTCGCCGATGGCGAATTTGCGCTCGCACTCCGCACCATAGCCGATCACCTCGCAGACGAACTCGTGCCCCATGACCACCGGCAGATCGGGGTTCATGAAGTCGCGGAAACCCGCGCGATGGAGCAACTCGGCGAGGCCATGGGCATGGTGCCGGGTATGCAGGTCGCTGCCGCATATCCCGCAGACAAGCGGCCGGACCAGCACTTGGCCGCGCCCCGGCGAGGGGTCGGGAAGGGTCTCGACGGTGAACTCGCCTTTGTGGAATACGGCCGCGCGCATAAGATCTCTCCCGTCCCCGTCGGCGCGGGGTTGCTAGGTCAATACTTGACGATGTCGGTGACGCCGACTTGCGTCTTTTCCGCTTCCGACTGGTCCGGAACCTCATCTTGGGCAAATGCCGGGGCGGAGACCACGGCAGCCAAGCCGGCCAAGCCGCTCGCTGCGTTAAACCAGGTGCTCTTCATGCTCCCGCACCCTCTCCTCGCCGGCTTGAGCAGCGGCCGCGCTACCGTCCGAACCTTTGATCGAGCCATACCCTTCCTTGGCGGTCAGTCAATGCTATTTGACAGTATTGTCCTACGAGATGCTCCTATAATTACAGTTGGCACGGCGCGCTTATAAGGCATCGGACAGCGCTGGCACGGCTAGGTCGGAAGCAAAACTGATGCTGCGGGAAAGAGGCTGAATGACCGGCTT
>JANONQ010000491.1:0-6126 GCA_031420935.1 Novosphingobium sp.
CGGCTGGATCGAGATCGTCAAGGGGCTCGCCAAGGTGGCGCTGCTCGGCGCTATCGCCTGGTTCTGGGCGCGCGGGCATCTGCCGGCGCTGTTTGCCCTTGGCCGGGGCGAGCTGGCCCGCGATCTGGCACAGGGATGGGATGCGATTACCGCGCTGCTGCTGCTGCTCGCCATCGGGCTCGCCATCATCGCCGGAATCGACTTGCCAATCCAGCTGCTGCGCCGGTTGACGCGGCTCAAGATGAGCCACCAGGATATGCGCGACGAGCAGAAGGAGGCCGAAGGCTCGCCCGAGCGCAAGGCGGCAATCCGCCAGCGCCAGCGCCAGATCGCCATGGGCGGGGTGGCGGCGGCGATGCGCGAGGCGCAGTTCGTCATTACCAACCCGGCCCATTTCGCCGTTGCCATGGCCTATGATCCGCTCAAAGCCTCCGCCCCGATAGTGCTCGCCAAGGGCCGGGGCGAGAAGGCGCTGGCGATGCGCGAGCTCGCCGCCGAGCTGGCGGTGCCCTGCCTGGAATTCCCCGCGCTCGCCCGCTCGGTCTATTACACCACCCGCGAACGGCAGGTGATCCGCGAGGAATTATACGCGGCGGTGGCGAGCGTGCTGGCCTTTGTGTTCGCGCTAAAGCGCGGCGAGCCGGTGCCTCGGCCGTTTGTCGATGTGCCGCTGCTACTGCGCTTCGATGCGGAAGGTCGGCGGGAACAGTCACCTTAACCCCCCACCCCTCCCGCCGTCCTAATCTCCATGACCACCATCAGCCCGGCCGGCTCCGCCACCCAATCGCTCGTCACTGCGCTGGGCGGCGGCAGCGGCGTCGATATGACCATGCTGGCGACCAACCTCGCCAATGCCCAGTTCGCCGCCCGGGCCGACCGGCTGAGCGCGAGGTCCGAAACCCTCGACAAGCGGATTTCCGCCGCCTCCACGCTCAAGGGCATGTTGCTGAGCCTTGCCAGTTCGCTCGGCACGCGGGTGCGGCAGGGCGACCTCTCGCCGCAGCCGGTGATCGCCAATGGCGCGGTGGCGCGCGCGGCGCTGTCTGGTACAGGTCAGCCGGGCGGAACCTTCTCGCTCGAAGTCACGGCGCTGGCCAGGGGGCAGACCCTCGCCAGCCCGGCCTACGCCTCCGCCGACGCATTGACCGGCTCGGGCACGTTGACGCTGCGCTTCGGCACGGTTGCCGGCAGCAGCTTCACCGAGGACACCGCTCACCCCGCCGTGCCGATCACCATAGCCAGCGGCGCCAAACTCAGCGATGTCGCCGCCGCGATCAACGCCGCGCGCGCCGGGGTGACCGCCTATGTCGCCAATACTGCCGAGGGCGCCAAGCTGGTGCTCAAGGGCGCCGAGGGCACAGCCAGCGGCTTCGTGCTCGACGCGCTGGAAGCGCCAGGCGAGGAAGGCCTCGCCGCTCTTGCCTGGACGCCCGCCGCCGCGCCCGCCCGGCTGCTGACTGGCGCCAGCGATGCGGCCTTCAAGGTCGACGGTCTGGCCCTGACGGCGAAGACCAACACCGTGGCCGACGCCATCCCGGGCGTCACGCTGACGCTGACCGGAACCAACAGCGGGTCGCCGACCAACATCACTTTCAGCGATCCGGTCAGCGCAATCACCGCGGCGATGGCCGATCTGACCGGCGCGCTCAACGAAATCGCCGCCGAGCTTGGCACCGCGACCAATGCCAAGACCGGCGAGCTGGCGCAAGACGACGGCGCGCGGGCACTGAGGCGCGCGCTCGGCGGTCTGGCCGGGGCGGCGATCATGCCGCAGGCGGGTGTCGGCTCGGCGCGCACGCTCGCCGACCTCGGCCTGTCGACCCAGCGCGATGGCAGTTTCCTGCTCGATAGCGCAAGGCTTGCCGTCACCCTGAAGTCCGACCCTCAAGGCGCGGCGGCGATGTTCACCAACGGGCTCTACGGCATTTTCGCGGCGATCGACGGCATCGCCCGCAAGGCCAGCAGCGCAAGCGATGCGGGCTCGCTGAGCGGTTCGATCAGCCGCTACACGAAACAGAGGGCCAAACTGGGCGAGGAACAGAGCAAATTAGCAGAGGCCCAGGAGACAATGCGTTCACGTCTGGTCTCGCGCTTCGCCATCGCCGACACCCGCATCGGCGTCGCCAAATCGACGCTGACCTTCCTGCAGAACCAGATCGATGCGTGGAACGGACGGCGAGGCTGACATGCTAGCCCTCCGCACTCCGCAGGAAGCCTACCGCCGGGTCGATTTCGACGCGCGGGTCGCGGGCGCCGATCCACAGCAGCTGGTCGTGCTGTGTTACGAGCAGGTTATCACCGCCCTCGCCAGCGCATTGTTTGCGCATGGGAGCGGCAACAATCTCGCCAAAAGCCAGGCGATCACCCGCGCCCTGGCGGCGATCACCGCGCTGCAACTGGGGGTTGCCGGCCACAAGGGGATCGCGGCTTCGCTGCACAACTTCTATGCCTCGGTCCGCCGCGCGCTGCTCGACGCCGCGCTCGATTTCGCGCCAGCACGGATCGCGACCATCCGGCAAGACCTGATCGAGATCGCCAGTGCGTTGCAGAGCCCCGCCGCACGGATCGCCAGTGCCGAAACGGATTCATAATGGCGCCATTGCATTGCCCGGAATTGCGTAAAACTGGCTGATTTTCAGTTTCTATTGATCGATATCGGATGGAACTGGCCGCGCCACGCGCAGCCGCTCGGCATATCCCCCTAGGCGTTAACCGCTAGGGAATTGCCATGGATATCTATAGCAGTCTGATCCTGATCGACAGCAACATGCGCCGCCGTGCATCGCTGTCGCACGAGCTTGCCGGCAGCGGCATCCATGTCGAACCGTTCGAGGACACCGGCGAGATCAAGCTGTCCTGGCCGCGGGCCGGGATCATCATGGCCGAGGACGCCAATGACAACATCGCCCAGCTTGTCGAGCACATGACCGCCAACGGCAAGTGGCTGCCGGTAATCGCCTTTGCCGAACGGCCGGGCACCCAACAGGTGGTCCGCGCGATCATGGATGGTGCGGTCGATTATCTCGAATGGCCGGCCCGCGCATCGGAGATCGGGGCGATGCTGGAAGCGGTCGATACGAATGCGGCCAGGATCGGTAGTCTGCGACTGCGTGAGGCCCGGGCGCGCAGCCGGGTGCAGAAGCTGACCCGGCGCGAGCTGGAAGTGCTGGCCGGCGTCGCAGTCGGCTTATCCAACCGGCTGATCGGCGAGAAGCTGGCGATCAGCCCGCGCACGGTGGAAATACACCGTGCCAACATGCTCAACAAGATGGGGGCGCAGCATACCTCAGAAGCGATCCGCATCGCTATTGAAGCGTCGGTGGTGGCCTGAGCCCAACCTGGTGACACCCCCTCATACCGGCCGGAAGCAAGCCCCCCGGCCGACCTCGCCCGCCCTTTCCGGACCCTGACCCGCTCCGGAAAGGGCGGGCACCTTATGTCGGGGCTTGGGCGTCTGCGGCCACTATCAGCCGGTTGGCACCCAGCCGGGTTCGGTCAGCATCAGATCGTGGCCGCGCCGTGCACCAATACCAAGGTCGCCGCTACCTGCTCTCCCGGTCGATTCTTGTATGCGCTCGCACAACCCCCTTGCCAGCCGCCGCCAATCCGGGAAAAGCTGCGGGCGAGAACGCACCGGGAGATTACGCTATGACCAGAAAATCCAGCCGCCACCTCGTTGCACCCGAACTTGCGCCCGGCATCGAGCTGTTTCCGCCCATGGATTTCAGCCAGGGCATCGGACCGTTTCGCGATGGCTTCGTCTTGCGCGAGTTGCCGCCGTTGCCGCCCGAACTGGAAACCGTGCATTGCGAGGAGCGGTTCATTCCCGGCGCCGCCGGCGCGCCCGATGTCAGGGTGCTGCACTATACCCCGCCCGGCACCGTTTCCGCGCCCCGCCCGGCCGTGCTGTACATGCATGGCGGCGGCTATGTCATTGGCGATGCCGAGATGACCGACCACGTCAATCGCCAGACGGTATTGCAATTGGACTGCGTCCTCATCTCGGTCGACTACCGCCTCGCGCCCGAGACCCCTTGGCCCGGATCGCTGGACGACAATTACGCGGCGCTGTGCTGGCTATCCGGCAAGGCGGCCGAGCTCGGTGTCGATCCCGCGCGGATCGCCATTGCCGGGGATAGCGCCGGCGGGGGCCTCGCGGCGGCGCTGGCGATCCACGCGCGCAATCTTGGCGGCCCCGCGATCTGCTTCCAGCTGATCGACTACCCGATGCTGGACGACCGCACTTGCGCGCATCCCGACCCGCATCCTTACGTCGGCGAATTCGTCTGGACGCCGGAAAAGAACCACTTCGGATGGAAGTCGCTTCTGGGCGTCGAGCCAGGGAGCGACGATGTCCACGAGACCGCCGCTCCCGCGCGCGCCAAAGACCTCTCCGGCCTGCCGCCGGCTTATATCTCAATCGGTGCGCTCGACCTCTTCCTTGAAGAAAGCCTCGAATATGTCCGCCGCCTGACCCGCGCCGGGGTGCCGACCGAACTGCACGTCATCCCCGGTGCCTACCATGGCTACGGCCTTGCCGGAGCCGCGCCGCAGGCCAGGCTGGCGGCGATGCTGCGCACACAGGCGTTGGCTCGGGCTCTCGGGGTTAATCTGCCTTGACATAAATAGCCATCTCGCCAGCGACGTGAGGCGGATGAGACGCCGCTGGCCTAGCTCTCTGCGAACGAAAACGGCTCGGCCGCCCGCCGGTAGTCCTCCGGCAGGATCTCCCGGCCGATCGGCGGCACGGCGCGGGCGGCGCAGGTGGCGCGTTGGCACAGGCTACAGGCGATACCGATGGGAGTCGCCGCTACTGCCGCCGGGTCGATCGCCTGTGCATAGACCAGCCGGGGCGCATGTTCGGCGGCGCAGGCCAGCGCAATGGCGCGCAAGATGCGCGGGCGGCCATGCTCACCGCCGCCCGCTGTCACCGTTCGCACGATCGAGAAGAAGCGCTCGCCGTCCGGCAGCTCGAGCCACTGGGTGACAATCTCGCCGGGCGTGCGGAATACCGAATGGACGTTCCACAACGGACAGCCGCCGCCATGCGCGGCAAAGGGAAAGCCGGCGCCGTCGAGTCGCTTTGAGACATTGCCGGCCTCATCGACGCGGATAAAGAAGAACGGCACCCGCCCGTGCCCTGGCCGCCCCAGCGTCGTCAGGCGGTGCGCGGTCTGCTCGAAGCTGGTGGCAAACTGGCGGCTCAGCGCTTCGACATCGTAGCGCCGGGTTTCGACCGCGGCGGCAAAATGGGTGTAAGGCATCAGCAGCGCCGCTGCCCCGTAAGCCGCCAGCGCCCGGCGGGCGAGCACCGCGGCGGTCTCGCTGCCAAAGCTGGCGCCGCGCAGGATCCCGGCAATCTCGCCCCGCATCGCGTTATAAGCAATATGGACGGCGAGCTGATAGGCGCGGCTGGCGCCGTCCAGCGTATCGTCGATCAGCAGCTGCTCGTTGTGGCGGTCATAGCGGCGGATCGAATCGACCAGCACATCGCCCGGCAGGTAGCGCACCCGCGTGCCGCGCTGGCGCAACCATGCTTCCGCTCCGCCCGCCGCGGCAATTTCAGCCGCAAGCGCTTCCGCCCTGGTATCGAGTTCATGGAAATAGTTACGCTGGGCGGCGATGAAGCGCCGCGCTTCGCCTACCGGATCGGCCCCGGCCTGCGCTCCCCCCTGCACCCGCTGTTCGGCCAGCGCGCGCTGTTCGCCGCGATAGGCGCCGTAGAGCCGCAGCATCGCCTCGCTGACGCCGGGGAAATTGGTCGCCGCGTCGGCCACTTCGAGGGGCGGCAGATCTATATCGGCGAAGAGCGGATCGCGCAGCACCTCGCCTAGCCGGCGGGCATAGTCGGCCTCATCCTCGGCAGCGAGATCGGCTATGTCGAGCTTGTAGGTCCGTGCCAGTCGCAGCAGCAGCGAAACCGTGAGCGGGCGCTGGTTGCGCTCGATCAGAGCGACATAGGACGGCGAAATCTCGAGATTCTCGGCCATCGCCTGCTGGGTCAGGCCAAGCTCGCGTCGCAAGCGCTTTAGCCGAGGGCCGAGATAAAGAGGTTGAGAAATGGCCATTTGCCAAGCTATGTCATATCCGCACAACTTAACAAGGAATTGTTGTAAAGTCTTACAG
>JANONQ010000492.1:0-2487 GCA_031420935.1 Novosphingobium sp.
ACCACGCATCTTGGCGAGCGGGTGCGCGCCATTCTGCAGGACCGTGCCGGCTGGGCGCGCTTTCCCGACGATGTGCGCGAATGGCTGGAAATGCAGGACTGGCGCTCGCATATGCCGGGTCCGGGGCGGCTGCTTGTCGAAGGCTTCCCACATGCGGGGGTCGAATACAGCGTGTTCTACACTTTCGAGGGATGGAATGCGAACCAGTCGCTCGGTATGCTGCTTACCCGGCGGATGGAGGATCGCGGGCTGGGGCCTTTGGGTTTTGTCGCCAATGATTATGCGCTGGCGGTATCGGGGTTGCGGCGGGTCGAAGAGCCGGCGGCGCTGCTCTCGCCCGATATTCTTGCTGATGAATTCGTCGATTGGGTGCAGCAAAGCTATCTGCTGCGCCGCGCATTCCGCGAGGTGGCGGTGATATCCGGGCTGGTCGAGCGGCAGCATCCCGGCAAGAAGAAGACCGGCCGGCAGGTGACCTTCTCGACCGATTTGATCTACGATGTGCTGCGCAAATACGAGCCTGGCCATCTGCTGATCGAGGCTGCCTGGGCCGACGCCCGAGCGCGCATGACCGACATTGGCCGCGTCGCCGATTTGCTGGAGCGGGCGGGCCGTGAGATCGATCATGTGCTGCTTGAGCGGATCAGCCCGCTGGCGGTGCCGGTGCTGACTATGATCGGGCGCGAGCGGCTGCCGGCGGGGGCGGCGGACGAAGAACTGCTGATCGAGGCAGAAACACTGGCGGCGGCGGCGATGCGGCCCGAGCGCGAGTAACCCGAGCGGCAAACGAAAAAGGGGCGGATCGCTCCGCCCCTTTTCAAACTGTCGCGGTGCTTGCGCTTACCTCTTGGGGGCCTTTTCGAATTCGGAGAACATCTCGTTACCGACAAAGCCGAATTTGGTGACCTTCGAACCCTTGATGATGTTGAGCACCTTGGCCGAAAGATCGTAGCTGGCATCGGAATCGGGCTGGAACTGGAGTTCCGGCTCGGGCTGAAGGGCCAGCGTCCCCTTGAGGTTCGTGACCAGCTGACCGCCGGTTACCGGCGTCGCATTCCACATGATCTGACCGTCGCGGGTCAACACGACCTTGTTCTTGTCGGGCAAGATCGGCGGCGGCGGCGGATCATTGGGGTTAGGGACCGGCAGATCGATATCGATCGAATGGGTGGCAATCGGGATGGTGATGATGAACATGATAAGCAGAACGAGCATGACGTCGATCAGCGGCGTCGTGTTCATTTCCATCATCGGCGAGCCATCGTCCTTGCCGCCTGACATTGACATGGGAAATTACTCCTGAATGGGTCGATCGGTTACCCGATCAAATTTCCGGGTTGATTGGGTTCGATATGAATCCGACAGTCGGGTAGCCGGAAACCTGGATGTTGTAGATTGCCCCGGCAATGCAGCGCCACGGCGTGTTGACGTCGCCGCGGATGTGGACCTGGGGTATTTTTTCGGGATCGGCGATCAGCGCTTCCGGACCGCCTGCGCGCTTAACGATGGCGTCGAGGCGCTTGAACGCCTGGTCACGCAGTTCGACCGAATCGACCGGGGTGATGTTGTTGAAATAGATGCGGCACTGACCGTAGCGCGAAGGCCCTTCATAGCCCGGATCGCCGGCACTGCGGTTACCCTGGTCGGTGGTGCTGACGGTAAGCAGCAGGTTCTCGACCTTGTCCTTCGATTCGGTCGAAACGATGACTGGTAGCCGCAGCTTTTCGATGCTCTGGATCGCGATTGGCACCGCGATCAGGAAGATAATCAGCAGCACCAGCATAACGTCGACCAGCGGCGTCGTGTTGATGTCGGACATCGGTGTTTCTTCCGCGCCTACCGAAATCGCCATAAATTCATCCTATCCTGACATTTCTTCCGGAAGAGCACGACGGACCCGCATGCCGCTGCCCGTCGCCTCAGCCGGTGGGGGGCGGCACGCTTGTGTGCCGCCCATTCCCGATATTACAGCCTCGATTACGGCCGGGTCGGCGCCGCGGCGGGTCGAGCCGGGGCTGCTACGGCCGGCTTGCCGGGAGTTGCGACCATTGCCGGCCTGACGGCGCCCTTCGAGTTGATGTACGCCAGGATGTCGGTCGAGAAGCCGGAAAGCTGCTCGGCGATGCGCTTGTTGCGGGCCTGTAGGTAGTTGTAGGCCAGCACCGCTGGCACCGCGACGAGCAGACCGAGCGCGGTCATGATCAAGGCTTCACCGACCGGGCCGGCGACCTTGTCAATCGACGCAGAACCGGCAATGCCGATGGCGATCAGCGCCCGGTAAATGCCGACCACGGTGCCGAACAGGCCGATGAACGGTGAAGTCGCGCCGACGGTAGCAAGGAAAGGCAGGCCCGATGCCAGGCGAGCGCCGATCGACGCTTCCGAACGGGCAAGCGAACCATGAAGCCAGTCGTGGGCTTCCATGGCATCGGTCATCTTGCCGTGCTGATCTTCGGCGGCGAGGCCATCTTCAACGACCTGGCGCCA
>JANONQ010000493.1:0-1523 GCA_031420935.1 Novosphingobium sp.
GTCCAGCAGCGTGCGAGCTTCGATCAGTGCGGGGCTGGCGGTTTCCACGATCGCATTGACCATGGCGACCCGCGCCGATCCGCTCGCACGCTCGCTGGTGATGTCGCGTGCGATGCTGCGAGCACTGACGCTGGCGCCGGCCGGCTGACCAATCTTTTCGTCGCGGCGGCGCTTTGTCACCCATTCCGTCACGACGCGCAGCCCACCCGTGAAGCCTGCCGCCCGCATTCGCCGCCAGAGCTCAGTTCCATTGCGGCAGCCTGCATCCCATTCGGTTTCCAGGCGCGCCTGCCAAGGGTCAAGGCTGCTCTGCCGGCTTCGGAATACGTCATGGCGGACTCCGCGCAGGATGCGCCTCACGGTCTGGCGGGCGATGCCCGTCACCCGTGCGATCTGCTTGATGGGGGTTCTGGCGGACGCCAGAGCCTCGACCTGCGCGTTGACCGCCGAGCGTGCCAGCGCGCCTTCCCATTGCCGCCGCTCGGCGCGCGTCAGCGTGGCGGGGTCGATGGCGGCCTTTGGCGCCAACGCCTTGCGCAGTAGAGGTAACTCGGCACGTACAACCTGCAGGAAGGCTGCGGACGCATTCTCGAAGAGGTGCCAACGGTCGGCGACTTGGATCGCCTGGGGCGCGGCGGCGCTGGCCGCCGCGCCATAGCTCGCGCCCCGATCTCGGCAAATCACTTCGACTTGGCGGTTGGCCCGGAACCAATTGGCTACAGTTTCACGCTCGCGGTCAGGCAGAATGTCGATCACGGTACGCCGCTCAAGATCAACGACAATGCTTCCATAACGGTGGCCGCGCCGCCAGGCGAAGTCGTCAATGCCGATCACGCGTGGCCCCGCCAAGGGGCCAACGCGAGCGGTGGTTGGCAAATGGGAAGCAGTGCGACGGATGATGCGCAGCAGCGTATCCTTCGAACATGGCGCTGCCAGTCGCGCCATCATGCGCGAGCCCGGCCTGCCGCCCAAGGCTATTCCGACAGCATGCACCACCTGATCGCATCGCGCCGATCGACGACCGTACCTCCTGCCAATCTGTCCACCAACGTCTTCGCTGAAGGTCCTGCGGCGACAGCCGGGCGCGGCGCACCGAAATCTGCGCACGGTCAACAAGATCGCCACCGCCCGACCGCCGACGGGCAAATCGGCCAAAGTCCGGACATAGCGGCTGTGGCAGGACCGCGACAATGTTCCACATGCGGGACAGCCGGACTCGAGCGAAGCCAGGCGACCGCTAACCAGGATGCGATCCGCGCCGACGTCCTGATGCTCAACAACAACACCGGGCGGAACCAGGCCCAGCCCCTCGATCGATCTGCGCATAAAGGTAAGGCCTCCAAAATCCAGCCCTCCCTTGCCCGGATCCGAAGCTGCATCCTCGTCAAATTTGCACGGAAATCGCGTCAGAGCCCCTTTTGCACGCCGATCCACAGCTGGCATCCGCGAAGTGAAAGCCTGGTGCCCGTCACTCTGCACAGGGCTGAATGGAAGATGATCGACCAACTTTGCTTGGAACTGGC
>JANONQ010000494.1:0-3944 GCA_031420935.1 Novosphingobium sp.
CGCGAAGACGAAGCCAAGGAGATTGACCACCGTATCCAGCCCGCCGACCAGCGCCTGGGTGCACAGATTTTCCGCCTCTTCCTGCGTGAGATCGCGGCCTTCGACCTGGCGATTTACCATCTGGGTAATGAGATCGTCGCCTGAGCCGCCGCGCCGCTCACGGATTACCGGCCCAATATAGTCGCTGAAGCCCTTCTCCACCTCGTCGAAGGTTATGCTGCCATCGGGCCGGGTGAACTGATCGGCGAGGTATTTGAGCTTGGGCGCATCCGCCAATGGCAGATCGACCAGCCGCAGAAAGATGCGGATCGGCAGCTGCTCGGCGAAATCATGGGTAAAATTGCACCGGCCTTTGGCCCGGAACCCCTCGATCAATTCGACCGTCAGCCCCCGCATCGCCTCTTTCCGGCTGGAAATCGCCTTGGGGCTGAGCCCTTCGTTCAGCAGCTTGCGATAGGGACCGTGGCGCGGCGGATCGAGCGACAGGGGAATATATTTGGAATATGCTTCCCCCGCCGGATCGCGCGGGACGATGACGATCCTGCTGGAGAAGCGATCGGAATCGGTAAGCACCGTCTCAGCCAGGTCGGGGTCGAGCACCATCCAGTGCCCGCCATTATGCGGCGTCCACATAACATCGTGCTTGGCGCGCGCCATCACATCGCGCCAGAACTCATGCACAGACTGCCCCCCCGGGACCGGCATATGCAGGTTGAAATCGATTACCCGATCGTCTGGCACATTGCCCGGTCGAGATGCCAGTTGGGCAGCGTCCATACAGCTCTCCATAGGCTGCCTAAGGGCGGCAACCGCTCAGAACATCCTATCGGCGGGAGCTGGGCAATAAAAGGAAAATCGCCGGATTTTTGCAAGCCGACTGTCGTTTCTGCCTTCCATTTCGGACGGACTAAAGACACAAGAGCCGAACGAACATCGCAAAAAATGGGAGCGGACTATGGGACGGTTGGATGGCAAGGTCGCGATTATCACCGGCGCGGCGCAGGGCATGGGCGCGGAACACGCGCGCCGCTGTGTGGCCGAGGGGGCAAAAGTTGTCTTTACCGATATCGACACGAGCCGCGGCGAAGCATTGGCGGCTGAACTCGGCGCCAATGCGGCCTTCGCAGTCCACGATGTGACCAGCAGCGCGGGCTGGAAAGCGGTTGTTGCGGAAACCGAAAGGCGGTTCGGTCCGGTCACGGTATTGGTCAACAATGCTGGCATCGTGGGGCCGGTCGCGACTTGCGCCGATCTCGACGAGGATGATTACCTCAAGGTTTGCGCCATCAACCAGACATCAGTGTTCCTCGGCATGAAGTATGTCATCCCGTCGATGAAAAAGGCGGGCGGCGGCTCGATCGTCAATATCTCGTCGATCTCGGGAATGGTGGCGATCTATGGCACCCCCAACGTCGCCTATGCCGCCAGCAAGTTCGCCCTGCGCGGACTGACCAAGCAGGCAGCCATCGAATTTGGCGGCGACAACATTCGGGTTAATACCGTCCACCCCGGCTATATCCGCACCAAGATGATGACCGAAGCGCTGACCGACGAGCAGATTGTCATCGCCAGCGATTCCGTGCCGATCAAACGCGTCGGCGAACCCGCCGATGTCGCCCTGCTGGTGGTTTATCTCGCCTCGGATGAATCCGGGTTTACCACCGGCGCGGAGCATATCATAGATGGCGGGCTGACCGCGCTCTGATGCAAGGCAGTGGCTCCGGCGAATGGCGGCGGAGCTGGCGCCTCGTCGCCCTGACCGCGCTCGGCCTCACCTGCGCGCCGACGACGCTGCCGGTCTATACCATCGGAGTATTTGTTGGCCCGTTCGAACAGGAATTCGGCTGGAGCCGCGCGGCGATCCAGACAGCGATCCTGTTCAGCACCGGACTCGCCGTGGTCTGCGCGCCGCTGGCGGGCTGGATGGTGCGGCGCTGGGGCATTCGCAACACAATCCTGCCGGGTCTGGTGGGACTTGCCCTCGCCTGTCTGCTCGGCGCGGGGATAACCGGATCGCTGTGGCAACTCTACAGTGTCTATGCGCTGATGTCGCTGCTCGGCGCGGGGGCGGGGGCGGTCGCGTGGACTACGCTGATCGCCGGAAACTTCGACAAAGCGCGCGGGCTGGCGCTTGGGGTGGGACTGTCGGGCTCGGGCCTGTGTTCGATTCTGATGCCGGCGATTGCCGCGGCCAGCATCCTGCAATGGGGCTGGCGGGGTGCCTACATCGCGCTGGCGGCGTTCTGCCTGCTGGTGGTGGTGCCGCTGTGCTGGCTGTTTTTACCGCGCGACCGGCCGTCCGGATTGGCCTCGACCGGACCGGATACCCGGGTGAGCGGTTTCGATGTCGGCAACGCGGTCCGCACGCGCCGCTTCTGGCAGCTCGGGCTTTCGACGCTGTGCATCTATGCCGTAATCGGCGGCGTTATCCCCAACCTGGTCCCGGCGTTTACCGATGCCGGGCTCTCGGTGGCACAGGCCGCCTCGATAATGGGCATCTTCGGGATGACCGTGATCGGCGGGCGCATTGCCGTTGGCGCATTGGTCGACCGCTTCTGGGCGCCTGCCGTCGCCGCGCTGGTGATGGTTCCCGCAGCTGCTGCCTGCCTGATCATCGGCGACGGGGGTAGTTACACCAGCTTCGCCGTCGCCGCCGCGCTGCTCGGCATCGCCACCGGGACCGAGCTGGATGTGCTGAGCTACCTCATCGCCCGCTATTTCGGCACCGTCGATTATGCCCGCATTTACGCCCGCGCTTACATCTTCGTCGCCGCCGCATCGGGCAGCGCGCCATTGTTGTTCGGCTATGTCCACGATGTCACCGGCAGTTACCGCCTGCCGATGCAAATCTCGGCAGCGCTGCTCGGGGTGGGTGCGCTTGGCCTGCTGATGCTGGGCCGCTATCCGGCCTGGGAACGCGAAAGGCTCACCGCCGCAGCGTGAGGTCCATGGTTTCCGAGCGGATCTGGATCAGTGGGACTTCCGCCAGTTGCATCAGCTTGCGCACCTGCTCCAGCTCGGGCGAGGACAGCAACGGATAGTCGCGCCTGACCGGCCCGGCGGCGCGCATCGCGTCGATATCCGATTGCGGCAGGAAGGCGCGGTAGATCAGCTCGTCCTCGTCCTGAGTTTCATGCAGCTTTTTCAGCTCCTCGACGTCCGGGCTTTCCGGCGGGTTGGCGACCACCTCCTTCGCACGCGGCGCGGCCATGATACGGTCGAGCACCTCCGGATCGATCGGGGCGACGGTTTGGCCATAGAAGCCCGCAGCATACTGGATAACCTCATCCGGCACCGTGCCATAGCGCTTCCCGGTGACTATGTTCAGCACCGCCTGGATACCGACCAGCTGGCTGAAGGGCGTTGCCATGCCGGGATAGCCGAGATCGCGGCGCACCGCGGCGATTTCGTCCAAGACCTCAGGCAGCTTATCCATCATCTTGTGCATGGCCAGCTGCGCCTTGAAGGTGCCCATCATGCCCCCGGGAATCTGGTGCTGGATCGAGAAGCCGTCATATTCGGCATATTGATCGACCAAGAAGCCCGCCGCTTTGCCCACGGCGCGGAAGTGATCGGCCACCGGCTCGAACAGAGATTCATCCAGATCGTGGGTGTGGCCGCGCAACACAATGTTTTTCGCCATGATTTCAGTCGATGGCACCGACGGACCATTGGCCATCGGGCGGCTGGCCGTGTGGACCACCGAAACGCCAAGATCGATCGCATCGAGATAGGCCTTGGCCGACATGCCGAGCAGATTGTTCGAATGAAACTCGATCGGCTTGCCCCTGGCCACCTTGATGATGGCAGGCAGCAGCTTTTCCAGGCGCTCCTTCTCTAGCACGCCGGCAGTATCATAGAGCAGGAGCGAATCGACATCGGGACTGGCCGCCAGCGCCTTGGCGTTGATGACAAAGAACGCGTCCGTATGCACCGGCGACAAC
>JANONQ010000495.1:0-11106 GCA_031420935.1 Novosphingobium sp.
AGCCAATCGCCCATGCGTGCCGCTTCCATCACATAGGCCATCTGGATGTCCGCAGCCGAGAATCCCCTTTCGAGGAGATAGTCTTTCTGACCGAGCGTTGCGCTTACGTAATCGAGCGTCTTGTTCAGATCGGGTGTGACGAGCCCCCTGAAGCCTTCGTTCAAACCCCCCGTCATTCCTGCAAGCAACAAGACAAGGATCGGAAACATCGCCGAACCTTCGGCGATGTGAAGCAATTCCAGATATTTGGCGCGTTCAGCTTCGCCGGGCTGCGGGGCCAGGCGGCCTTCGCCCGCTGTTTCTATAACATATTCGATGATTGCGCCCGACTCAGCGATGATGGAATCATTGGCTTGTAGAAGGGGGGCCTTGCCAAGCGGATGGAGCCGCGACAGCGCGTCCGGAGCGCGAAGTGTCGCCGCGTCCCGATCGTAGATCACAAGGTCATATTCGAGGCCCAATTCCTCCATCAGCCAGATGATCCGGGTCGAGCGCGAATTCTTGAGATGGTGAACCTTGAGCATGGGTCTCTTTCTTTCAAAGGGGGCACTAAAGCCGATTGCGAAATCGAAATTGAACCTACGGGAAGCTGGGCGACCCAAAAAGGATCGTTAGCGCGCGGTGTAACCGCCGTCGACCGGCAGCGCTGCTCCGTTAATGAACGAAGCTTCGTCAGACAGCAGCCATTTGACCGCGTAGCCCACGTCCTCGGGTTCTCCCAGGCGGCCAACCGTATGTCTCTCGAGAATGGCCTGCATGATGTCGGCAAATTCCGGATTGTTCGCGGCGGCCGCGGTCATCGGCGTGTTGATCGATCCAGGCAGCACCGCATTCACGCGCACGCCAGTGACAGCGGCATCGCACGCCGCGCCGCGGGTCGCGCCGAGCACGCCGTGTTTCGAAGTGACATATTCTATGCCGTAAGGAATACCGACCACACCGGTGACGGACGAGGTGTTGACGATCGCTCCACCGCCGGTCCGCCGCATCGCTGCAATCTCATACTTCAGGCAATAATATAATCCGTTCAGGTTGACGTTCAGAACCTTGTTCCATTCGCTAACCTCGAGTTCATCCGGAAGCTTGCTGTGCATCATTATGCCGGCGTTGTTGAACGCTCCATCGAGCCTGCCGAAGGTCTCGGTCGCAAAATCGACCATTGCCTTGACCTCGGCCTCGATCGTCACATCGACGCGGACAGCGCGGGCGATCCCCTTGTCCTCAAGGATCAGCGCTTCGGTTTCCCTGGCGCCGGTTTCCGACAGGTCCGCCACGATGACCTTGGCACCCGACTTGGCAAGGATCCGGCTGGTTGCCCGGCCGATGCCTGATCCCGCGCCGGTGACGATAATGACCTTGTCGTTCAGCATGCACCCGGTTCCTTATTGATGGCAGAAGAAAGACTTGGTTTTGTATGGCGACGGGCGGTTCGACCCTGCCAGATTTCCGGCTTAGCAGATCGTTGACGGGTCCCATACCAGCGGAAGGCTTTTTACGCCGCCGACAATGCCGCTGCAGAAACTGACATCGGCACCGGGGGCAACCTGGAAATCGGGAATTCGCTTGAGCCATTCCTCGATCGTGATCCGCACCTCGGTCCGTGCCAGAAAAGCGCCAGGGCAGAAATGAATGCCTTTGCCGAACGTGCCATGCTGCGCGGATGTGCGGTGGAAATCGACTTCAAGCGGGCAATGATTCATGCGCTCGTCGGTTCCGACGAGCGCGCTGGCGAGCATGATGACATCGCCCTTCTTCAAATGAACCCCGGCATAATCCAGGTCGTGGCGCACTTCCCTGGCGACATTGACCACCGGGAATCGGCGAAGGAATTCCTCGATTGCCGCTGGAATGAGCCCGGGATTGTCGGCCAACTCCGACCGCTTGTCGGCATTTTCACCGAGGAAACGGAAAACGAAGCCCAGAAAATTGACGACGGTGTCGATCCCGCCAATCAGGGCTTGCATGCACAGGCTCTGCATTTCCGCCTTGGTCAAAGGTTGCCCGCGCACCTGACCATTGACGATTTGGCTGAGGAGGTCGTCCCCGCCAGCCTTCAGGCGGCGTTCGATATAAGGGTCAAGATAATCGTAGATCAGTTGAGCGGCGTCGGCATAACTCATTGATCCGTCGGGATGAACGATCAGATCGGACCAATATTTCAGCTTGGCGGCATCCTCGAGCGGCAAATCGACCATCCCGAGGAAGACATGGATCGGGAGTTTCTCGGCATAGTCTGAAACGAAATTGCAATGGCCCTCGCCCGCGAAGCCGTCGATCAATCGGGCGGCCATTCCGCGGATCGTACCTTCGCGTGCATTGACGACTTTGGCGGACAGTCCGGCGTTGAGCAGCACCCGGTAATGGCGATGGTCGGGCGGATCCAAAGTCGTCGGCAGCATTTGATGTAGTTCGCCAACTGACTTGGGGATGACGATGATCCGGTTCGAAAAATTCTCGAAGTCCGGAAAAATCTCCATCATCAGCTTGCCGCTGGTTACCAGCCAATGGCCCTCGTTGCGCGGAGTCCAGACAAGGTCAGGGACGTTTGGCTGCTGGAGCACTTCGAAGGATTCATGAAATCCGCGAGCGAGATCGCGCGGATTGTTCACATCGAAATCGATCACTCGATCCGCCGGGACATTATCAGGTCGCGTCTGCTTCATGATTCCAATGGTTGCTCGTGATGCGACCGAAGAATTATGCCGACCAAAATCGGCAAACACGATCATGTTGATAGGAACCTGGGACTTATCCTGTCAGGGCCATTATAATCAAGCGGTCTGAAGCGCATATTGAAAAGCGATGGCTTTGCGATAGCTGCCACTCTGCGGAGCTCCACCGGAAACAGCGCGAAGCCGGGATATTGGCGTGCGGCGGCAACTACATAGCGATGGCTTATTGCTGACAGAAAAATGTTATTTGTGGCTTGAATGGCAACCTTTTAGGAGGCACTTTGCGGGCGACGAGCCGGGGTCCGACATCGTCAACAGGACCAACCGCGATTTGTTAATCACAAGAACTCTCAGCGATTTTCGATAAGGTCGCTCCTCGATCGAGGAGGCTTCCCTTTGCAACTCCGGGCGGGCAGATTCGAGCTATGGAACAAGCGACTGATTTCGACGTGATCGTGGTGGGAGGGGGTTTCGGCGGAGTCTATCTGACCTACCGCCTGACCCAGGACGGCCTCAACGTTCAGGTGTTCGAGGCCGGCAGCGATGTCGGCGGCACGTGGTACTGGAACTGCTATCCGGGTGCGCGGTGCGACGTCGAGAGTTGGGAATACAGCTACTCCTTTTCTGACGAAATCGAGCGCGAGTGGCGCTGGAGCGAACGCTTCGCGACGCAGCCCGAGATCCTGTCCTATATCGGCCATGTCGCCGACCGGTTCGACCTCAGACGCCATATGCGGTTCGATACCCGGGTCGTGGCGGCGACCTTTGATGACGCCGCTTCAACATGGACCATTGAGACCGACGCCGGCGATCGTTTCACCGCTCGTTATTGCATCATGGCAACCGGTTGCCTGTCGACATCGCGGCTACCCGATATCCCTGGCATCGATCAGTTTCGGGGAGACACCTACCGCACCGGCGAATGGCCGCACGAAGGAGTCGATTTCACCGGCAAGCGCGTCGGTGTCATCGGCACCGGGTCGTCAGGAATCCAGGCCATCCCGGAGATCGCCAAGCAAGCGGAGCAACTTTACGTGTTCCAGCGGACTCCAAGCTTTAGCGTGCCGGCGAAGAATGGACCGCGGCCATCCGAGCATGAGGAGCTGTGGCGCACCGACCATCGCCGACTGCGTGAGGAAGCCCGCCGTTCCCGCTCGGGCGTGCTCCACGAATACGCCACCAAACAAGCGGACGAGATGCCCCCCGCGGAACGCGAGGCCGAACTTTCGAGGCGGTGGAACAAGGGCGGCACCAACTTCATGTACGCCTTTACCGATATTGCCACAAACGAGGTCGCGAACGGGTTTGCGGCTGAATTCGTCCGGCGCAAAATCGCTGAGATCGTCGACGACCCGGATGTCGCCGATCAGCTAATGCCGCGCGACTATCCGATCGGGACGAAGCGCATCTGCGTCGACACGGATTATTACGCGACCTTCAATCGGCCCAATGTGAGCCTGGTCAATCTTCGCGAAGCTCCGATCGCAGAACTGACAGCCGATGCCATCCGTACCCGTGACGCGACTTACCGCGTCGACGCGATCGTATTTGCTACCGGCTTCGACGCCATCACCGGCGCGCTGCTTGCCATGGACATCCGCGGTGTCGGCGGAATTTCGTTGCGCGATGCATGGGCGGAAGGGCCGCGGGCCTATCTTGGAGTCGCAATCACTGATTTCCCCAACCTCTTCATCATAACCGGGCCGGGCAGCCCGTCGGTGATAAGCAACATGGTGCTGTCATGCGAGCATCACGCCAACTGGATCGCCGAATGCCTGACCCACATGCGCCAAGTCGGCGTGAACCGGATCGAGGCGCGGCAGGAAGATCAGGACGCCTGGGTCGAACATGTCAACGCGGTTGCCGAACCAACGCTGTTCGGCAAGGCCGCGAGCTGGTATCGCGGCGCCAATATTCCAGGCAAGCCGCAAGTGTTCATGCCCTATATCGGAGGCGTCGGTGTCTACCATCGCCGCTGCGCTGACGAGGCTGCCAAGGGCTATCCGGGGTTCATCCTGTCAAAACAGCGCGATGATCAAGAATCCGCCTAGAGCCCCAGGCCCGGCGGCAGTGCGTCCTGCCAATGGGAGTAAGCCTGCGGGGATGACGGAAAGGATTGCAGCGTGAGGTCAGTTCGATAGGGACTGCGACCATCTCTAACTCTTCGAGTTGTCAGCCTGGTGCCAGCGCATCCAGCGCCGCGGTGACCATTTGCCGGCGGCGCGGGTCGCGGGTGACTTCCAGCATCGCGCTGAGACTGTGGCGCGCAGCCTCGATCTCTCGCGCCTGAGCCTGCAGGCGGGCAAGCTCCCACCAGCCATCCGGATTATCCGGCGCCACCATGGTCATCCGCTCATACAGAACCAACGCGCGAGGAAAATCGCCCGCCTGTTCCGCCCGGCTGGCCTGGTTGCGCAGAAGCCGCACCAGCACCGAGCGGTTGTCAAGCGGGGCGACATGGTCTTCGCGCAGGATGGCATCCGGACCCAGCGCCCCGTGCAGCAGCGCCGCCAGCTGTTGCTGCGACACGGGCCCGCCGCCATTGAACGGATCGATCAGCACCGCCTGCTCATCGCCCAGGCGCACCAGCACATGGCCCGGCGTATTGAGTGCATAGGCAGTCCAGCCCAGATTGCGGGCGGCGGCAACATAGAGGATCGACAGGCTCACCGGCAGACCGCGCCGGCGATCGAGCACGCGGATGAGATCGGCGTTGAGCGGCGCATCATAGCTCGCCGCATCGCCAGTGAAGCCGAACTCGCCGGCAAACACCTGGGCCAGCGCCTCGCCCTGCTCCCCAGCCGTCTCGGCCAACGCGCCGACAATCTCCAGACGGTCCCCGATCTCCTCGAGCAGCGCCAGATAGGGATTAAGGTCTATGCCCTCATGATCGAGCTCGCTGAGCGCGAGGGCGGCATGGTCCAGCTCGATCTCGTCATCGTCTAGCAGGCCCAGATTGGCGATGTTGTCGTTCATGCGCGTCAATATGGGGCGGACCCGGCTTGGGGTCCAGTCGGAGGGCGGATCGCCTTGCTGATTCGGCAAGCGCGGCAGCCAATCCCGCCCTGTAGCCGCAGGATTTCCAAATTCGCCAAACTATGCTAGGGGGGCCCCGCTAACGTCGCATTCGACGGATAATCGGCCGCTCCGGCTGTACCCTTTATCCCACATCGCTTCGCCAGGCCGGGTTCCGCATCCAATCCGCGGCTGCCCGTTACCAACTTGGATACAGGATACCGTTATGATTACCGGAACAGTCAAATTCTTCAATGAAGCAAAAGGTTATGGCTTTATCGCTCCTGAAAGCGGCGGCGACGATGCCTTCGTTCACATCTCGGCCGTAGAGCGCGCCGGACTGCGCACGCTCCAGAAAGAGCAGCGCGTGTCCTACGAACTCGAGACCGATAACCGCGGCAAGACCTCGGCGGTCAATCTCCAGGTCGCATGATGATCGGCGGGCGAAGCGCTTGTCTGAGCGCTTCGCCCGCTTTCACCGCTAAAAAGTAAAAGGACAGAGACAAATCGATGCGTGGTTTTAAGGAACCGACATTTCAGGAACGGGTGGCATTAGCGCAGCAAGCCAAAGACAAGGCGCTGCAAAAGTTGAAAAATAAGCCGCCGATAGATGAAGCCGAATTAGCACGAAAGGCCGAGCAACGGCTGGTCAAGGAAGCGGCTGCCACCGAAAAACGCGCGGCTATGCTTGCCGCCAAGGAAGTAGCTAAGGCCGAGAAGGCTGCCAAACTCGCCGCTGAGGCCGCCGCAATCGAGGCCGCCAAGCCGCCGGTTCTTACCGAAGCGGAGCGCAAGGCCGCCCGCGACGCGCGCTATGCGGCGCGCAAGAACCGCAAATAGACAGCCGCACAACTCCGGAGCAGGTTTCGTGATCGCTCGCGAATTGCTTGGCACCGCGCAGGTTCCGGGCGGAGAGGAACTGCGGCTCTACCGCCATGACCGCGATTACATGATCGTGCTTGGCCGCAACGAGCTGATGAGCAGCCGGATGAGTGGCTCGGAAGTGGCGCTCGCGGTGCAGAGCTGCGCGCGGCTTGCCGGCCGAAAGCAGCCACGCCTGCTGATCGGCGGCTACGGCATGGGCTTCACCCTGCGCGCTGCTCTCGCCGCACTCGGCCAGGACGCGCGAATCGATATCTCCGAACTGGTGCCCGAGATCATCGCCTGGGCGCGCGGACCTATGCAGGAACTGGCGGCTGGCTGCCTTGATGATCCCCGCGTCCGACTGGTGATGGGCGATGTCGGCGAGGCGATCGGTGCGGGTGCCCGAACATATGACGCGATCCTGCTCGACGTCGACAACGGCCCGGACGGGCTGACCCGCATCGCCAATGACCGGCTCTATTCTGCCGCAGGGCTGCGGGCCGCGATGGCGGCGCTCAATCCCGGCGGAGTGCTGGCGATATGGTCGGCGGCAAAGGATGACGCCTTCGCCGCAAGGTTGAAGAAGGCCGGTTTCGCGGTCGAGGAAGTCGCCGTTCGGGCGCGCAGCAACGGCAAAGGGCCCAGCCACGTGATCTGGTTCGCGCAGGCGCCCTAAGCCACCGCCGCCCATTTCAACCGCCATGAAATGGTTTTGTTGAAAATGTTACGCAGCTATGCCATAGGAGCCGCAGGGTCGCCATGCCACAAGAACAAATGACACGTTTGGCGTAGACCCCTTCGCGGCGGATTAAGTCTGCGAGCCATTGCACAGCGTTATAAAATCGTGACGCTCTGGTTCAAGAAAGCCGATTCTCCGGTTTCAATCGGTAACGGTTTCGCCATAATTTTAGACAGAGACCAAGGTCTTCCAAGGATTTCAATGACCAATTTTTTTCGTATATCCACTTTTCGCAAGCAGGCAGTACTCGCCGGCGGAACCTCTGCGGCACGCGCCTTTAGAACTTCATCGGCTGGCACGCTGACAAGCGCACAGCTGAAGCAAATCATCGCCGATCTTATCGGCTGACGTTCACAGGGCGGGGCTTCCACTCCGCCCGGTTACTTTTTCTGCGATTCACAGGAGCACTAAAATGGCAGACGGACCCATCCGGCCTTTCCTCATCAACAAGGATGAAGATGGCAATTTTCGCCTTACCGTTCGGGACACGCGCTACAATTCGCAGGGCTACCCGATCGTCAGCGCCGATCTTCAGACTGAATGTTTCAAGACCGCAGCGGCCGCCAAGGCCTTCGCGCGCGACAATTTCAGGGCCGTACCTGGTCAATATGCGATGAAATAGCAGCTGCGCGTCTCAGGCGGGAACCAGCTTGAGCGCCAGCGCCTCGGCGACCTTGATGCCATCGACGGCGGCCGAGAGAATGCCGCCAGCATAGCCAGCGCCCTCGCCGGCCGGGTAAAGCCCGGCGGTGTTGAGGCTCTGGCAGTCCGCCCCCCGCGTGATCCTTACCGGCGCTGAGGTGCGCGTCTCGACGCCGGTCAGCACCACGTCGGGATGGTCGTAGCCGGGCAGTTGCCGGCCAAACACCGGCAACGCCTCGCGGATTGCTTGAACCGCGAAGTCGGGCAGGCAAAGCGACAGATCGCTGGGTTTCACGCCAGGCTGGTAAGACGGGACGATCTCGCCGAACGCAGCCGAGGGTCGGCCGGCGAGAAAATCGCCGAGCTTCTGGCCCGGCGCCTTGTAGTCCGACCCACCCGCCACGAAGGCGAGCGATTCCCAGTGGCGCTGCCAGGCGATGCCAGCCAGCGGTCCGCCGGGAAAGTCCCGCTCCGGGCTGATATCGACGACTATCCCTGAGTTGGCGTTGAATTCGGCGCGCGAAAACTGGCTCATGCCATTGGTGACGACGCGGCCTTCCTCGGATGTCGCCGCTACCACCCGCCCGCCGGGACACATGCAGAAGCTGTAGACGGTGCGCCCGTTCGAAGCCTTGTGCGACAGGCTATAGGCTGCCGGGCCGAGGATCGGGTTGCCCGCATTGGGCCCGAAGCGTGCCTTGTCGATCCAGCCTTGCGGATGCTCAATGCGCAACCCGATGGCGAACGGCTTGGCTTCCAGATGCACGCCCCGGCCATGCAGCACCTCGAAACTATCGCGCGCGCTATGCCCCACCGCGAGGATCACCTCGCTTGCGAGGAGATACTCGCCGGTGTGGAGATGCAAGCCCCGCATCCGCCGCGACCCGTCCGCGGCTACCGCGATGTCGAAATCGTCGACGCGGGTCTCGAAGCGGTATTCGCCGCCCAGCGCCTCAATCGTCTCGCGGATGCTTATCACCATCGTCACCAGCCGGAAGGTGCCGACATGCGGGTGTGCTTCGGTGAGGATTTCCGGCGGCGCCCCGGCCTTGACGAATTCGGTCAGCACCTTGCGCCCGAGATGGCGCGGATCCTTGATTCGGCTGTAGAGCTTGCCGTCGGAGAAGGTCCCCGCCCCGCCCTCGCCGAACTGCGCATTCGATTCGGGATCGAGCACGCCGCGTCGCCATAGGCCCCAGGTGTCGCGGGTCCGCTCGCGCACCGCCTTGCCGCGCTCAAGGATGATCGGGCGCAGACCCATCTGGGCCAGCACTAGCGCGGCGAGCAGCCCGCAGGGGCCCGCGCCGATGACCACCGGGCGCGCTCCGGAATAATCAGCCGGGGCCGTGGTGACGAACCGGTAGCTGGTATTCGGACTCGGCCGCACATGCGGATCGCCAGCGAACCGCGCGAGTAGCGCCGCCTCGTCCGCCACCGCCACATCGAGCGAATAAACCAGCAGAATCGCGCTTTTTTTGCGCGCGTCATTTGCCCGCCGGACCACGGCAAAGCGCTCCAGCTCTTCGGGCGCAATCCCCAGCCGCGCGCAAATCGCCGCTGGCAAGGCTTCTGGCGGATGATCGAGGGGGAGCAGCACGTCCGTCAGGCGGAGCATTACGCCGCGATCCCCTCCAGCGCCTCGCTCGCCTCCAGCCAGGCCAGTTCCGCCGCCTCGATCCGGCTGGCTACGTCGGCACGCTGTTTCATCAGCTCGGTCATGGTTAGCTTGGCCAGCGCCCGCTGCGCAGCGGAAGGATCGAACATCGCCTGGTCGATGGCGCTGCGCAGTTCGGTCAGCCTGGCCAGTTCCTTCTCGGTCTGCCGCGCGCCGGTCCGCAGCGCTTGGCCCTTCCCGCGCGCTTCGGCCGCCGCCTTACGCTGGTCTTTCTGGCTAAGCTTCGGCTCGGACCTGCCGCGCCCCTTGGCCGGCTCCTTGGCCAGCACGAAGGCGATATATTCCTCGATCGAGCCGTCGAATTCCTTCGCCGTGCCGCCATCGACCAGCACCAGCCGGTCAGCGGTCATCTCCAGCATGTGGCGGTCATGGCTGACCATCACCACCGCTCCGGAATAGGCGTTGAGCGCCTGGATCAGCGCTTCGCGGGCATCGACATCGAGGTGGTTGGTCGGCTCGTCGAGGATGAGCATGTGCGGCGCGTCGCGGGTGATCAGCGCCAGCGCGAGCCGCGCGCGCTCGCCGCCGGAGAGCTTGCCGACTTCGGTCGTCGCCTTGGGCCCGGAAAAGCCGAAGCGGCCGAGCTGCGCCCGCACCGCCGAGGGTGTCGCCCCTTTCATCAGCACACTCATATGCTGCAGCGGGGTTTCCGACCGGTCGAGCTCTTCCACCTGATACTGGGTGAAATAGCCGACGCGCATTTTGCCGCTGGCGTTCATCGCCCCGTCCATCGGCTTCAGTTGCGCCGCCAGCAGCCGCGCCAGCGTGGTCTTGCCATTGCCGTTCCGGCCCAGCAGCGCGATGCGGTCGTCGGGATCGAGGCGCAAATTGAGCCGGCTGAGCACCGGCTCCGCGTCATAACCGACGCTGGCGAGATCGAGCGTGATCAGCGGCGGGCGCAGCTCCTCGGGATTGGGGAAATCGAAGCTGAGCGAGGGATCGTCGATCAGCTCGGCAATCGGCTGCATCCGGGCCAGCGCTTTGGCGCGGCTTTGCGCCTGCTTGGCGGTGGAGGCGCGGGCGGAATTGCGCGCGACAAAATCCTTGAGCTTCTCGCGCTCGACCTGCTGCTTGGCCCGCGCTGAGGCGATCTGCGCCTGGCGTTCGGCGCGCTGACGCTCGAAAGCGTCATAACCGCCGGGGTACAGCGTCAGCTTGCCGCCGGCCAGATGCAGGATGTGATCGACGACATTGTTGAGGAAGTCGCGCTCGTGGCTGACAAGCAGGATGGTCGCCGGATAGGATTTGAGGAAATCTTCCAGCCACAATACCGCTTCCAGGTCGAGGTGGTTGGACGGCTCGTCGAGCAGCAGCAGATCGGGCGTGGAGAACAGCAGCGAGGCGAGCGCGACGCGCATCCGCCAGCCGCCGGAAAAACTCTCGAGCGGACGGCGCTGCGCCGCTTCGTCGAAGCCGAGGCCGCTCAGGATCCGGGCGGCGCGCGAAGGTGCCGAATGGGCTTCGATGGCGATCAGCCGCTCATGGATTTCGGCGAGGCG
>JANONQ010000496.1:0-4524 GCA_031420935.1 Novosphingobium sp.
CCTTCGGGCATTTCGAAAATGGGAATTCCTGCCCGCAACGCTGCGGCGACAAATTGAAAGGAAACCGAATGGGTGCCGTGGCCGGCTTGCAATTGCGCTAGCATGGGTGGGAGAGCGAGGGCATGATGCTCAAGATTCCGCCCGGAACGCACGACGCCGCACGCCTGAACCAGCCAGTTCATGATATCGAAAATCGACTGATAACTACCAGCCGAAGTGGGTATCAGTATCCGAGCCTGGAGATCGGCTTGATAGACCACGCGGCCAGCATTGAATACGGGGAGTCCTGCGCTCTGTTGAAGATGCAGAAGGGCCATCAGTAGCAGCCGGGCGATTTCCACAATTCCGCTGCCGTCTCCTTTAGCCGATTGTTTCGCCCAGTCGCTCGCCAGGCTCGGTGCGGGCAAGGCCGCAATCAGGCGGCGTGACAAATCATCCCGCTCCGGGCCGGATAGCTCCTCGCCCTGGACTGTCATTTCCAGACTGGGATAGTGCAAACCATAGGCGAACCCGGCTCGCCAGGTCGCACGGCCGCCCTGGATTCGCCACGCTTGAGAATCTGGAAGCTCGTTCATGGCTAAACCTTGCGCAGGGGAACGGGGGCACACGCCCGGTAGATTACAGCCGGCGTGCCCGAATGGTCATCAGCGACCAGCGCATACCGACACCTTCGGGCGCGTGGCTGACACCCAGCCGCTCAATAATGGCGGCAGCCGTGTCCGCCGGGGAAGATCGCCGCAAATCGAACAGCTGGTGACAGAAATTCGCCATGCCCGGCTCGTCGGGGAATACCCAACTGAAATCGACCTGCTCGCAAAGCTCGACGGCCCAGCTTGTGGCAGCCAAATCTTGCAGCGTCGTTTGGTCGAGGTACGCGCCTTTGTGGCCCGTGCTATTATTAGTCCCGACATATTCGTCGAGAAAATATTCGACGGCGGAGCCGGCCGCGACATCGGATAGCAGGAATGTCCCGCCGGGCCTGACCACGCGGTGCAGTTCCGCAAACAGAGGGCGCTTGTCTTCGATGTGATGGACGCCGGCAAGGCTGAAGGCGGCGTCGATACTGGCATCGCTCCACGGCAATGGCAGCAATCGTCCATTTTCCGGGTCACCGGGGGCGGCATGATGAGCGGTAAAGCTGCCGCAGGGTTCATGCGGCCGCCAATCGCATCCCGCCGGCAAATAGCGCTGAAGGTAACCGCCACCAGCCGGGACATCGGCCACCACCATGCCGGTTGCCAATTCCGCCCGCTCGACTGCCTGCCGAAATTCATGGCCCCGCGCGTCGGGAAAGGCCTGCATCGCGCGATCATACGCGGATCCGCGTACGGCAAAGAGATCGTCGTAAGCCTGCATGACTGGCGAAGAGAGGCATATTGAAGCATTGTCAAGCGAGCCGATGGTCGCCCATAGCCCGCTGGCCGCCATCGGATTTTCGTTCAAACATTGGGGGGACATGATGCACAGTGCGACGGACGTGAGATCAGCTGCAATCGACTGGTCGGATTTCGCCGCACATCACCGGCGAATCCGCTCGCCTTTGCGACCGTCGCCGCAAGATGTGAGCAATTTTCAGTACGCAATTCGCGGAAATGACAGCAGAGTTCTGCTCCTGGGGGTGACGCCGGAACTTTCAGGATTGGGGCAGAATCTTGTCGCAGCCGACGGATCGCCTCGTATGATTGAGCAGGTATGGCCTGGCGATGATGACAATCGCCGTGCCATCCTCGCGGATTGGCAATCGCTGCCGTTTGGCGCTTCAAGTTTCCATGCGGTTGTGGGCGATGGCTCGCTGAATGTTGTCGCCGACGGGCTTGCGGCATTGCTGCTCGAGATCAAGCGCGTGCTGATGCGGAGCGGTGTGGCGGCTTTCCGAACCTTTTGTTCGCCGGAAATCCCTGAAAGCCTGGGCTGCATAGCGGATGATGTCCGGGGCGGCTGGTCGGGCAACTTTCATGCTCTGAAATGGCGCATCGCGATGGCGGCTGCTGCCCGGCAGGGATCCTGCACCATCCCGGTTGAGGAAATCAAGAAGGCCTTTGAAGATATGTTCGCTGACCGGAACGCACTGTGCGAACTCACCGGCTGGAGTATGTCGGACATAGCAACGATCGATTATTACGATGTGGCCGGATACAGGCTTGGATTCCCATCGGAGCGCAATATGAGAGAAATCGCCAGACAGTGCGGGTTTTCAATCAGCATCACGCAATCCACTGGCTACCCGCTCGCCGACCGCTGCCCGATCATTGTCCTTTCGGTACCCGGCTAAGCGGCGTCCCTGCCTACCGTGCCGTTTGCCCGCGATCTGGCCGTGCTGAAGCCCAAGGCGCAGGAATCCGTCAAACATTCTAAAATTTATGAAAAACTG
The DNA here is from genome assembly GCA_031420935.1 of Novosphingobium sp. Lineage (GTDB taxonomy): Bacteria > Pseudomonadota > Alphaproteobacteria > Sphingomonadales > Sphingomonadaceae > Novosphingobium. The sequence goes on from JANONQ010000496.1 coordinate 2,372, forward strand.
GATGCCCCGCGAGGATTCGAACCTCGATTGACGGTGTCAGAGACCGTAGTCTTACCATTAGACGACAGGGCAGCAGGCGCGTGCCTCTAGGCGGGCGGGTGATTCCCGTCAAGACGGCGCGCTTGCCCCCCGGCGCCGGCAGCGCTAGTATCGGCTTCAGGTACACGCCGCATTCGGCGAGAAAACGATAAGAGTACGAAAGATTATGGCGGAACAAATTCCGCCGGTTATGCGCGCCGAGGCGGCTGAGGGCGCGGATGCCCGGTCGGCGCAGGCGGCCAGCGAGCCCTGCGCTCCCCCCGTGGTGCACCGGCCCTTATCCAGCGTCGCGGACTTTGCCGGCACGGACGAGCTGCCTCGCGCCATCCCCGCGCCCTATCCCTACCGTCAATCCTATGCCGCGATCGATCTCGGCACCAATAATTGCCGCTTGCTGATCGCGCGTCCCTCGGGGGAGAATTTTGTGGTGGTCGATGCCTTTAGCCGGGTTGTGCGGCTGGGCGAAGGCTTGGCGCAGACCGGCTATCTCAGCCAGGCGGCGATGGACCGGGCACTGGGAGCGCTCGGCATTTGCGCCGACAAGCTGCAGCGGCGCAATGTCCATCTCGCCCGCTCGGTCGCTACCGAGGCATGCCGTCAGGCGGCCAACGGGGCCGAGTTCATCGATCGCGTGCGGACTGAGACCGGTATCGCGCTCGACGTCATCTCCGCGCGCGAGGAAGCGCGGCTCGCCGTACTGGGCTGCCACATCCTGCTCGAAGCCGGCAACGGACCGGCGATGATCTTCGACATCGGCGGCGGCTCGACCGAGCTGGTGCTGATCGAGCCGACCGCGACCGTGCCGCGCATCCTCGACTGGCAAAGCGTGCCGTGGGGGGTGGTGTCGCTGACCGAGACAGTGGGTCCCGAGGGCGATGACCAGGCCGGGCGCATGGCGCGCTATGCCGATATGCGCGCGCGGGTTTCGGCCAGCTTCGCCGCATTTGCCGAACGCGTCGCCGACTCGCGGGTATCGGCGGAGCCGGCCGCGATGCTGCGCCTGCTCGGCACCAGCGGGACGGTGACGACGCTGGCCAGCCTCCATCTCGACCTGCCGCAGTACGACCGGCGCGCGGTTGACGGCTTGATTGTGCCGGCCGACGCAATGCGGGATATCAGCGCCCGGCTGTCGGCGATGTCGCTCGCCGAACGCCAGCAACTGCCGTGCATCGGCCGTGAGCGCGCCGATCTGGTAGTCGCCGGCTGCGCCATTCTCGAGGCGATCCTCGACATCTGGCCCGCCGACCGGCTGGGCGTCGCCGACCGCGGCATCCGCGAGGGCATATTGCGCAGCCTGATGTCCGCCAGCGGCGATGGCGACCGCATGCGGGCCGAGCTGTTGCGCTTGCGGCGGGGGGAGATGTGAGGGTGGCACGGACCGACGCCGCTCTGCGCCCCATGGCGGCAAAGTCGTGAGCCGGTCGGGGGGTGACCGCGAGCGCCTGAAGACGGCGAAAAAGCGCACCGCCAGCTCCACCCGCTGGCTGACCCGGCAGATCAACGATCCCTATGTGCAGAAGGCGCGTGCCGAGGGCTATCGCAGCCGCGCCGCCTACAAGCTGGCCGAGCTCGACGAGAAATTCGGCCTGCTGCGCGGCGTAAGCCGAGTGGTCGATCTGGGCATCGCGCCGGGCGGCTGGAGCCAGGTGGTGCGCCAGCGCTGCCCGAAAGCTATGGTCGCCGGCATTGACCTGCTGCCGACCGATCCGATCGCGGGCGTCACGATTTTTGAAATGGACTTCATGGCCGATGCCGCGCCTGCCGCTCTCACCGGAGCGCTGGACGGTCCGCCGGATCTCGTATTGTCCGACATGGCGGCCAACACCATTGGCCATAAACGGACCGACCATTTGCGCACCATGGGCCTGGTCGAGGCGGCGGCGGACTTTGCCATTGCGTCCCTCGCCCCGGGCGGGGCGTTTGTCGCCAAGGTGCTGGCCGGCGGCACCGATGCTGCGCTGCTCGCCCTGCTCAAGCGGCATTTTTCCAGCGTCAAACACGCCAAGCCGCCGGCAAGCCGCAAGGATTCATCGGAATGGTATGTGATCGCCCAAGGGTTCAAAGGGCGATCATAGAGTGTTTCCGATTATGATCGAATCGCCTGCTCCTCCCCC
>JANONQ010000497.1:0-2583 GCA_031420935.1 Novosphingobium sp.
GACGTGGTGCGCGAGATGCAGCGGCTCGGCATGCTGGTCGATCTCAGCCATGTCAGCGAGGCGACCATGCTGGATACGCTTGATGTTGCGAAAGCACCGGTGATGTTCAGCCATTCCGGCGCGCGGGCGGTCGATGGCCACCCGCGCAACGTGCCCGACAGCGTGCTGGACCGGATCAAGGCCAACGGCGGTATCGTCATGGTGGTGACCTTGCCAAGCTATGTCAGCGAGGCGGCGCGCGGCTGGTCGGCGCGGCAGGCGGGAGAAAAGGCGCGGCTTGACGCGCTCCATTCCGGCGACCCCGATGGCGCCAGGACAGCGCTCGCCGGATGGGAGCAGGCCAACCCCGCGCCGCGCTCGACCATTGCGCAGGTGGCGGACCATATCGATCATATCGTCAAGCGCAGCGGCATCGATCATGCCGGCATCGGCGGCGATTTCGACGGGATGGCGACGACCACCCAGGGCATGGACGATGTGTCAGGCTATCCCGCCCTGTTCGCCGAACTGGCGCGACGCAGCTACTCACAGGCCGACCTCGAAAAGATTGCCAGCCGCAACATGATGAGGGTGATGCGCGGCGCGGAACTCTATGCCGCAGCCCATCGCGCAGATCAGCCAATAGAAAACCCGACTGCTTTTTGAAGCCAATCAGGCGCTAGGGGTTGGCCTGCGTGCTGGCCGCCTGGCCGGAGCCTGACCCGGAACTGGTCGCCGCACCGGTCATCCATATCACCGACATGGCGATAATCGCCAGCAGCAGGCTAATCAGCAGCACGTATCGCACGATATGAGGAGTGCTGCCGCCGCGAGCTTCATTGGTTTCAATGTGAACTTCGTCGCCTTCGCGTTCCATGGTCCCTCCAGGAGCATCCATTGAGGCATGCTGATAATGACGAAACGCGTCGCCGGGAGCTTCGTTCCGCTTGCCCGCGTTGAGCCGGTTCCGCCTCAGTCGCGCAGCAGCTCGTTGATCCCGGTTTTGGCGCGGGTCTGGGCGTCGACCGTCTTGACGATCACCGCGCAATAAAGCGACGGGCCGGGTGAGCCGTCGGGCAGCGGCTTGCCGGGCAGCGAGCCGGGTACCACCACCGCGAAGGGCGGCACCTTGCCGATGTGGATCTGGCCGGTGGCGCGATCGACGATCTTGGTCGAGGCGCTGATGAACACACCCATCGACAGCACCGCGCCGGTCCCTACGATCACCCCTTCGGCCACTTCCGAACGCGCACCGATGAAGCAATTGTCCTCGATCACCACCGGGTTGGCCTGCAACGGCTCGAGCACGCCGCCGATCCCCGCCCCGCCCGAAATATGCACGTTCCTGCCGATCTGGGCGCAGCTGCCGACTGTGGCCCAGGTGTCGATCATGCTGCCTTCGCCGATATAGGCGCCGATGTTGACGAAGCTGGGCATCAGCACCACGCCTTTGGCGATATAGGCGCCGCGGCGCGCCACCGCGCCGGGCACGACGCGGAAGCCGGCCTCACGGAACCGGTTCTCGCCCCAGCCTTCAAATTTTGACGGCACCTTGTCGAACGCCTGCGAGCCGCCCGAACCGCCGGGAATCACCGTGTTGTCGTTGAGCCGGAAGGAAAGCAGCACGGCCTTCTTCAGCCATTGGTTGACCTTCCAGCCGCCGCTGCCGTCCGGCTCGGCGACGCGGGCGCTGCCGCTGTCGAGCAGCATCAGCGCCTCCTCGACCGGTTTGCGGATATCGCTGCTCGCGTGGGTCACGCTTTCGCGGGCATCCCAGGCGGCTTCGATCGCGGTTTCGAGGGCGGACATGCGGCTGGCTCCATCGGCTGATATCGGGCGGCTGCGCCTATCGCCTGAGCGGGCGCAGGACAAGCACCGATGCGCTGCCTTCCGCCCCGCTCGTTATACTCCGGATAAGCCGTTATAGGCTTGCCAGACAGAAATTCCGGGGATCGGTCGGCGCGCGCCGCCTCGCCTGGATTATTTGGCCAGCGGCGCGGCCGCCGCGGCATTGTCGGGCAGGCCGCCCAGTTGGCTTACCAGCTTGGTATAGGCGTCGAGATAGGCCAGCACGATGATCTGGCCAATCGCGGTATCCTGATAGCCGCCGCCAGCGGCGCCGGCCAAGGTGCCGCCGAACAAGCCGCCACCGCCGCCGCCGAAACTGACGTCGGACTTGCGGGAATAGCCTTCGACCAGCGCTGTTTCTTCGGTCGTGCGGGCGTCGACTACCGAGAGCGTGACATTGGCCTCGCCCTTCTTGACGTTGATCCCCCCGGCGATTGCGCCGGCCGCGCGGCCGAAGCCGCCGAACAGACCACCGATCCCGCCAAGGACCGCGCCGGCCCCGCCGCCGCCCGAATTGCGGTTGGCGGTGACGATGTTGGGTTCGAGGAAATAATCGGCAGTGCGCACCTGGCGCTTGCCGACATTGGAGCCGGACTGCAGCTCGCCGTTGTCGGCCAGCGCCCGTTCCATCGCCCGGCTCTGCATCGAGCGGCCGCGATTGACCAGACTGAAGCAGCCGGACTGCTGGACGAAGACCTTGAGGATCGCCTCGGGACTGCCGAGATTATATTCGCGCCACCACTGGGTCTCCGGCTC
>JANONQ010000498.1:0-1567 GCA_031420935.1 Novosphingobium sp.
CGTCCCGGCCCCACGGCTTTTCGACCATGCGGATGGGCAGCGCGGCACTCACTGGTGCTCTCTCATTGATTTTGGGCACCGCCAAGCTTGCCCACCTTCTGGGCGCCCTCGGCGGTGGTCACCAGCACCTCGCCGCCATCGACAACGACAATCACGCCTTCGAGACCGATCACCGACACCCGCAGCGAATCGCTGTCGACCAGGACATTACGGCAGTCGACCAGCTCAGCCGGGCCGGTAACGCTGTTGCCGTCGGCATCGCGCGCCCGCGCGGAATGCAGCGCCTGCCAATTGCCGATGTCGGACCAGGCCATGTCGGCGTGCACCATCGCGGCGCGCTCGGTGTTTTCCATCACAGCGTAATCGACCGATTCGCTGTCGATAGCGGCGAAGGCTGCGGCATCAGGATAGAACCGCTGCCCGTCCTCGCGGCCTGCGGCGACGGCCCGGCGTGCGGCTTCGGCGATGGCGGGGCGATGGCGGCTGAGTTCGTCGAGGAAGTCCTTCACCCGGAAAGCGAAAATGCCGCCGTTCCAGGCATAGGTGCCCTCGGCCAGGAAGGCGGTGGCTCGTTCGACATTGGGCTTTTCGACGAACTGGGCGACGCGGAAACCGTGGTCGCCCACTGCCTCGCCGCGCTGCAGATAGCCGAAGCCCGTCTCCGGGCTGCGCGCCTCGATGCCGAAGGAGACCAGCCAACCTTCCTCCGCCAGTGAAGCGGCGGCGCGGGCGGCAGCAGCGAAGGCGTCGCAATCGCCGATGTGGTGGTCACTGGGGCAAACCAGCATGACCGCCTCGTCCGGCAGGCGAAGCGCGGCCAGGGCGATAGCCGCGGCAGTGTTCTTCGCGGCGGGCTCGACTATGATCGCAGCGCCCGGGCTTCCGACGAGCTGCTGCTCGACATGTTCGAGATGTGCGGTGCCGGTCACCACCACTGGCGGGTCAAAGCCGGCCTCGGCTGTGCAACGCGCCAGCGTCGCTTCAAACAGGGTCGCCTCGCCGATCAGCGGCAGGAACGGCTTGGGTTTAACCGCGCGGCTGCGCGGCCACAAGCGAGTGCCGCTGCCGCCGCACAGGATCACGGGAATAATCGGTTGCATCATCGTTCCGGTCTAATGCCCGATTGCGTCAAACGCTCCAACCTCTTTGATTTTTAGTCGATGTCGGCCGAATCCCGTGCGGTTCCGATCGCTGCCGATCAGAAATAGCGGGCAAGCTTGAACTGCACCCGGTGGCGCGTGGATCGATAGATCGCGTAATTGGTTTGCACTTGTGTATATTGATATTCGACCGAGGGTGAAAAGCCGAGCACCCGGATCTTCCGCAGGCCAAGGTAGGCGCGGGCCTGGTAGCGCCAATCCTTGCGGCGTTCGCTCGAGAAGAAATATTGCGGCTCATCATAGCGCGCATGGCTGACCCCTCCGGACACCCCGGCATTGACCCCGAGCGGAAGCTCGCCGCCGATGCCGAGATTGAGACCGAAGGAGCTATTGGAAAAGGCGGCCAGCTTCATGAAATCGCGCCGCGCGGACAGGCTGATTGAGGCAATCGCGGATTTGGCGACGAC
>JANONQ010000499.1:0-6420 GCA_031420935.1 Novosphingobium sp.
CGGCTGGCGCGCGAGGGAACGAAGAGCCGGGGAGTGACGCTCGCAATAGACCGGCGCACGGATAATCCTCTCGTCGATCCCGACGACGCCACTTGGGTCAAGACCGATTCCGATGGGCGGATCGAGGCCATCGGCAAGACAATCCCCCATTATGACGCAGTCGATTGCGGTGCCTTCCTGGCGACACCCGAACTTGCGCGGGCCATCCAGGCCGCCATCTCCGAGGGCAAGAGCGGAAGCCTGTCCGAGGGCATGCAGCGCCTTGCCGACGCAGGGCGAGCTGCGACCATGGATATTGGTGACGCCTGGTGGCTTGATGTCGATGATGCGCGCGCCCATGCTCTGGCGGAAGCGGAAGCGCCGGCGCGGCTGCCCGAAATATATCGGTAATGCCAAGTCTCAATGGTCGGAATTCATGAAGCCGCTCCCCGCCGGGAGGGGCGTAATGTGTCAGGGCTAGTGGACTTGGTGTAAGGACAGATATCCGCCCGGTTAGGGGTATTTCATCTGGACCCGGCTGGTCAGGCTGGCGCGGGGTACACTGAGCCTTACCGCACGGAACGACGGCAGGCCGGCAAACGTCGTCGGATTGTTGGAAAATCCAAAACCTTCCGCCGGTAGGCCGATAACTGTCCGGTCGAATTTCTGGTTTGCGTTTTCGTCATGATACAGCGCCAGCGCATACACCCCCGGCTTCGGCACGAAAATGCAGGCGCGGGTGGTGCCCGGGACAGCCTGAACCCGGCCAATATAGAGGGAGCCGTTCTTTATTAAAAACTTGCGGGACGCGTCCTCGTATAGCGTGACCGCGAGCAGACCGTTGCCGCTGCGCACTCCCTCGGCCACAACATTGAGCCAATGAGCGCTTGCCGGGCCGGTGCAGCCCGAAGGCGGAGCAGGGGCCGCAGCTTCGGCTGCCGCTGAGCTTGCGGTACTTACCGCAACAACAAGCGCAATAATCGCAGCATGGAAACGTCTCGGCATGGGCATCGTCGGGTTAATCCTGATGTTTGACGAACGAATGGCGTCGGAACTTCGGTGGTTGCATGCAAGCGAGCAGGTTTGCAACCCATCGTCCATGCTCGTTCTATCTGATTCGGGGCGTGAATAAATCCTGAATTAGGCCGAATTGCGTCACAACCATTCCTGGGCTAGAATTTCGACTTTCGCCGTACGGCCGATCAAAGTCCCATCCTCCAGCGTGAATATCAGATCCGCCAGTGCCGACAGCGTTCCCCGGTGGCCAATAATGAGGATCGTCGTGCGCCCGCGCAGCCGCAGGACGGCCTCGGCGATGGCGCGTTCGTTTTCGGCGTCGAGCGCGCTGGTCGCTTCGTCGAGGATCAGCAGTTCAGGGCCGCGCAGCAAGGCCCGGGCCAGGACGATCCGCTGGCGCTCTCCGCCTGACAGCTGGCGCCCTCCCTCGCCTACCCATGTGCCGATCCCCTCGGGCAATGCGTCGACGAACTGGGCCGAAGCATCGGCCAGCGCCTGACGGATCGCGGCATCGTCAACCGTTCGGTCGGCCCAGGCGAGGTTGTCGCGGATGGTGCCGGTAAACAGCACCGGCTCCTGCTGGACATAGGCGACGCGGGTCCGCCAGGCGCGGCGCAGCGCGCCGTCCAGCGACACGCCGTCGATCAGCACCTCGCCTGCATCGGGCGCCAGCAATCCGCCTGCAAGGTCTGCAAGAGTACTCTTGCCCGCTCCGGATGGCCCGACCAGTGCGGTGATCCGGTGCGCCGGGATGGTGAGGTCGATGCCTGTCAGCGCGGGCCGCACGCGCCCGGTAAAGCGCACCGCCACGCCGCACAGGGTGAGCGCCGCGGTAAGGCGGGGTGCGGGCACATTGCCAGCCGCAGGTTCGCGCGCCGCTTCGGCGTCGGCGATCAGCGTCAGGGTTGCGGCAAGGGCCGGGCGGGCGTGCTCCCAGTTCTGCCAGCCCTGTTGCAACGCCCCAAGCAGGGGCAGGGCCCGGACAAACAGCGCGACCAGGGGCAGGATCGTCGCAGGACCCGCGCCCCAATTCTTGACCGCCAGCCACACAACCAGCGCCAGCAGCAGCGCGCCGCCGCCTTGCAGCGCGACCTGTCCCAGGCCCGCATCGCGCAGGAAAGCGCGTTGGGCGACTCGCAAATCGGCGAAGCTGGTGGCGAGTTCCGCGGCGGTGCGGTCTTCCTGTCCGAAGCTCTTGATCACCCGCAGCGCGCCGAGACCCTCGGTGATGCGTGCGTGGATGCGGCGGTAGGCCTCGCTCAGCTGTTCGCCAAGCGCCGCCGCCTTGCGGCGCAGGTGGCGATAGGCGAGCAGTACAAATACAGCGCCCAGCGCCACGGCAAGGGCGAAGCGCGCCGAGATCGCCAGCCCGGCCAGGCCCAGTCCTGCGAGCGTGACCGCCGCCGCCAACGCTGCGACCACCTGATTGACGCCGTAGCCGATGCGGTCGATGTCGCTGATCAGCAGGCTGGCATTGTGCGATTGCCGCATCCCGGCCAGCGTCCGCCACTCGCAATGCAGCAATGCGGACCAAGCCCGGCTGCGCAGGCCATCGACCAGCGCCGCCTCGAAACTCTGCCCGGCCATCGCGCGGGCGTATACGATCAGCGCGCGTAGCAGCACCAGCGCGACAAACAGCGCCAGCAGCGGGGCTGGTTCAACCGGCACGCCGATCGCGGCAAGCCGACCGGCCAAGCCTTCAGCTGCGGAGCCACCGCCGCCAAGCGCCGCCAGCATCGGCACCAGCAGCACCAACCCCGCCCCCTCGGTCGCTGCCGCTGCGAGCATGGCGAGGCCAAGCCTGGCCGCAGGCCAGCGGTGGCGGTGCGGCTTGAGCAAGGTGGGGGGGGCACCGGTCATAGGCGAGCGGTTTCGCGGCTGACCGCGGTTTTGGCAAGCAGCCACGCAGGTAGCTCAGACCTGATTGGATCCCTCGACATAATTGACGAATCGCGCGGTCAGCAAGCCGCGTGGCAGCGCAAGTTCCACGTTGAAGAATTTCTGCTTGTCGACTTCGGTCTGCGCCGGAAAATCTTCGAGAGCGGCACGCAAGCGCGAAACATCGAGCATCGCGGCAAGCCGTTCATCGGCCGCGATCCGGTCAAGCTCGGCGAGGTAATCGGCGCGCCGCCGCCCGATGCGCAGATGCCAGTCCGAATCCCAGCGGCCGTTGAGGCGGTTGATCCGCTGCTCTTCGGGCATGATGCCGCGCGCCATTTCCTTGGCCAGCCACCGCATCGTGCCATCACGCATGAACAGTTCCACCGGCAGTCCGTAGCAAAATTCAACGAAGGGCCGGTAGGCCATCGGGTCGCGCTGGGCGACGCCATACATCTGTTCGAACGCCTGATATATTTCCGCGGTTTCGGAATGATGATTTTGGAACAGGAGCGCCTGGGCATGACGACGGTTCCGCGGTTGGTAGCGGTCGTACACCAGGCCCGAATTCTTCAGCCGCTGTTCCGCTCCCGACGCGATCCGGAATTCCTGATTGAGTGGACACATCATTTTGTGCGGCAGTTCCTGCCCCGGGTGCCAGAGCCGCATCAGTAACTTCCACAGGCTGTCGGGCAGCAGCGGTACGAGGCTCAGAGCGATAAATCGCCGAAGTATAGAGCGATCGTCATGCGGATGGCGCGACAGAGCTAGCCACAGCTGCCGCCACCGGCCCTTCAGGAAATACTCGACGAAGCCCCAGTCGCCCTTGTCGCTGAAAGTGAAATTTCCCCACTCGGCAAGCAGCAGGACATCACAGCCGCGAGCCCGCGCGGCCGAAAACAGGCCGTGGAAGACATACATATTGCACAGCCCTGGAGGGGCTGCGCCCATCAGATGGAAGAAGTCGTTCCAGCGGTGGTCGTGTTCGTAGCCTTCATTGGCGGTGAAATGCGGTTCCAGCCCGGGATGCATTGTCGCGAAAGCCTTGACAAACGGGCGTTCGTCGCCGCTCATCCCCCGCTCGACAATTCCATCGAAGCCATCTTCGGGATGGAAGGTAAACGTCGGAAGCGTCTGTCCGGCGGGCAGCGCGGCAAGGGTCCGCACGGCGACCTGTGGTGAATCAAGTCCGCTAGAAAGCGTTGTGCCGGGATTGCCAAATCCAACGAGCATCGCTCGCACGGCTTCGTCTAGCAGTTCGCCCGCGCGGGCAAGGTAATCGGCGTCGCAGTTTTTACGCACATCGGGCAAGGCGGACAAATCGTAGTACTGGCGCAATTTTCGCAGCCTGCCCCGCTGCAATTCGACTATGGAACCCATGGGAACTCGGGCAATGCCTTGAAACCAACTCGCCTCGACATCGGTGAAATTAAACACCGCGCCATCGGCTACGCGTTTCTCGTTTAGGCGCTGGGCGATGCCAACGGCAAATAAGGCGCGCGGTACCGAGGAAGCTGCTGCCAAACTCTCATCATAATAATAGCATAGCGGCGGCGCCCGTAACGGACTTCGCGAGAGGCGCAGCGTATGTGCACGCGGATCGGCGATAATCGCGCAATATTCGCCAATTATCCTACAGTCGGCATCGTCGCCCCACTTGAGGACCGCCAATCCGTAAAGCTGCGCGGGGGTGCAGGCAGCTACCCCCAGCTCAGTCGCTATCGCAGGAGCGTTATCGAAATAGCCGTGGAAGACTGAGTATCTATCACCGGGCAATGCAGCCGGGCGCCAGCTGCGCGCCAGAGCGGAACTGGGTACAAGCGGACGGTAAGCGAAACACAGACCGTCTATCTCAACCGATGCGGCAGGCCCGCCGATACCAGCACACAGCGAGACTCCAAGTCTCCCCGCCATTCCGTCAAACCGCTGATTTGGCACCTTATCCCAAGGCCAGGCAAATGCCAGCACTGCGGATTACATTGCCCAAGTCGCGTTCGTCATGCCCGCTGCTGCCGGATGATGCGTTGCAAGGCTAGCGCAATTAAGCGCATTAAGTTTTTGCGCCGCCGCCCTGGGTACCAGCGCCCTGTGCGCTGGCAACATCCCTAATCTGGCCGAGACGCTTGAATTCCGGCTTGGTCCAGCTTTTGGCCTGCGGTGCAACTTTGCTCATCGCGATGCTCCCTAAGTCTTCTCAGGCACAAATTCACTCGCCTAGTTCCGGCCGCCGATGCCGGTTTTAACAGAAAAAAGCAAGCGTGAATGAAAGGCCGGGGCCAATGTCCACCCAGCCAGATCGCAATTCACCCCCCGAGCCGCAGCGAGACGATCCACGGACCGGGCAGATCTCCAATCAAGCGTTCGCCAGCGGCTTCGACCCAGGCGTGCAAGCTATCGGCCGCGCTGCGCATCTCGGGTGGTCGGACGGCAAAGACAACCGCATGAGCGATCCCCCGTCGCCGCAGCATCCAGCTTAGCGCCATGGCCTGGGGCAAGCATTTGCTCCGGAACGGCAGCCGCTCGGCAGCGCGTTCGACGTGACGTACGAGGCGGGCGGGCTCGCCGAGACAGCGCGGCGCTGATGGGCCGATTGCCATGCCTAATGTCCCGCGCCAGCGCCGCAGCGGTGCCAGCGCGACCAGCGCCCGAGCCAGGCAGAGCCAGCCCATCGCCTCGAGCGTCAGGGCTCTGCGGCGCCAGGCCTCAGCCCGGGCCAAGCAGACCCGCGCCCCGCAGCTTGCCGAGGAACTCGTCAACGTCGGCAGCGACCTCGGCCTCCACCGCGCCAAATTCGGCACACAGGTCCGCGATCAGCGCCGGCCGGTCGCGGGTGCCGTCGATCAGCCGCCAGATTGTCGTGCTGGTGCCGGTCAGCGAAAAGAAATCGCCGGTGTCGAGCTGCATGACGACGATCTCGTCGTCGATCTCGGTCTCGGTGAAGCGGTCGGCGAGCTTGGCGATGACAGTCATGGCGGCGGCACTCTGTCGTTGCTATCGCGCTCGGTGGCGCCCTGCCGGGATGTGACATATTGCGCGGCGAAGGCAACACCCGCGCCGAACTGCAAGGGATCGCGCGGCCGGATGAAGCTGGCGAGCGCGATCTGGCGTGCGAGCCGGGCGAGGTGGGCGAAGCGCGCGGCGCGGTCGAATTGCTGGGCGGCGGCGAACAAGGTGGCGGTATAGTGGTCGTCCTGCAGCCGCGCGAGGGCGCTGCCGCCGCGGATCGGCGTTATCGCGAAGTCCGGCCCATCCTCGAGGAACACCAGCGCGGCCAGCGGCAGCACTTGGCCGACATCGCCCGCAGCAGGCCGGGCATAGAATTTGTCCACCGTCTGGCTCACTTTCTCCTCGCGCGCGGCACCGGTCAGCGCCAGCGCCTCTTCTGTCAGTTTCAACCGCTTGTGACCGGGCAGGCAGGATATCCGGTCGGGATCGGATAGATCGAGCACCAGCGTGTCGTCGCAGAACATCGGCAGGCTGAACCGGCCAAGCGCTGCGACCAGTGTCGATTTGCCGGCGCCCGGCGGGCCGGTAAAGGCGTACACC